>JBDTLL010000062.1:0-10941 GCA_039934815.1 Daejeonella sp.
AACAGTATTAAAAATTCAGGGACAAATAATTTCATTTTTGATTTTAAAAACTTACCCGGCAACATTGTAATTTATGTGCATGGAGATGCGGATAATAGCAAGGTTAATGCAACTTTCAAAAATGGCGGTAGCGCAGGTAGAATTTATACCGAAGTCCATGGAACCGGAAGTACTAGTGCAACAACCTATGCCTTCAATGTTGATAATGGCTCATCCGGGAAAGGTACAACCCGCTGGTTAGGCACAGTGTGGGCACCTTATGGCAGTATAAATGTTGGTTCCGGAACGGGCTCAAGTGATTTAACGGGTGCCTTATACAGCGGAAAAACGGTAAATATACAGAGTGGTGTAATTTTGAAATATGAGCCATTCTTATTTTGCACAAGTCCTGACGTGAACGCAGGAGTTGATAAGGAATTGACTTGTGAAATTACACAGATTCAATTGAGCGGATCTACAACCTCTTCAAATGTCTCATATAACTGGGTGGCAAAAAATGGAGGTGTAATAGTTTCCGGTTCAACCTCATTAAATCCTATAGTTTCCGCTGCAGGTGATTATATTTTGACTGTTAGCAGTACCGATGGATCTTGTTCAAGCTCCGATACAGCCAAAGTAACGTTTAAACCGTGTATTTTCCCTTATTATCCGCCATCATCAACTGGCAAAGTGAATACTCCAATTGGTTCTGAGTTAAACTCATTATATCTCAATTTTGGAAATGTTACCGATGAGGGGAAAAACATATTCCTAATCAAAGGCGATAGCGTAATGATTGAAGTCATTGCATTGCAGGGAAAATATAACCAGCTATTAAGCTTACTTCAACAACCACAGTATGGATTAACAGATTTGGTTGACAACGGTCCCGGTTCTTTAATTATGACGGGCTTATATCCCATCACACATCTGCTTAAATTAGACAGCCTGCCTCTGCTCATAGATTATTGCCGGCCATTATTTCCACCATTATCCAATTCCGGTATCACAAGCACACAGGGAGATCACGCGATTCATACAGATTTTATCAGAAACGGCTACGATGTAAAAGGTACCGGTATAAAGGTGGGCGTGATTTCCGATAGCTACAATACCATACAAGGAAATCCGGCAAATACTGACGTGCTAAACGGTGATTTACCAGGACTAAATAATCCGGATAATTCAACACCGGTTCAGGTTTTAAAAGATTACCCTTTCGGGCGAAGAAGTGACGAAGGACGAGCCATGCTGCAGATTGTTCACGATATTGCACCCAAAGCCCAACTGGCCTTCCGTACGGGATTTATAAGCGCAGGTGATTTTGCACAGGGAATTATTCAGCTTCAGCAAAATGATTGTGATGTTATAGTAGATGATGTTACATTTATAACTGAACCATTTTTTCAGGATGGCGTGGTTTCAAAAGCTGTTGACCAGGTGACATCTGCTGGTGTTTCCTATTTCTCTGCTGCAGGTAATTATGGTACCAAATCTTACGAAAAGCAATTTAGTCCGGCCCCAGCTCCCCTCGGTTTAACTGGTTATGCGCATAATTTTGGAGGTGGAGATATTTATCAAAATCTTTCGTTGAGTCCCGGAACCTATACAATAGTTTTGCAATGGCAGGATGATATTTATTCGCTGGGCCAAAGTCAGCTTGGAACAATAAACGATCTGGACATCTATTTAACAGATAATAATGGTGTTAATCTTTTCGGATTTAACCGTAATAATATTGGTGGAGATCCGCTTGAAATAATGCCTTTTACCGTTACCGCAAATACCACCACCAACATTTTAATAGTGAATTCATCGGGTAATACTGCCGTTCGCTTTAAATATGTTGTTTTTAGAGGAGAATTAAATTTTAACGAATTCAACACGGGGACTTCAACAATTGTGGGACAGGCTAATTCTGCCGGAGCAATGGCAGTAGGAGCAGTTTTGTTTTCTAACACCCCAGCCTACGGTGTCACTCCGCCCACTATTGCTTCATTTTCATCGACAGGTGGTACATTAATAAACGGAGTTGTGAGAAATAAGCCGGAATTCACTGCACCAAATGGAGTGAACACAACGGTGAATTTAGGCGGTTCTAATATTGATGGTGATGCTTTCCCGAATTTCTTCGGCACTTCTGCCGCTGCCCCCCATGCTGCAGCAACTGCAGCACTCTTGCTCGAAGCCAAATCGAAGTACACAAATAGTGGTCTATCACCATCTCAGATGAGAACGCTATTGCAAAGTACTTCAATTGATATGGGTGCGCCAGGCTTCGATTTTTCTTCAGGTTATGGATTTATACAGGGCAACGCCGCAATAGCAACATTTGCTGCGCCAACGCCTGCCATTCTTTCGTTAGATCTTCCGGCAACTGATTACGTTCCGGGTTCAGAAAAATTTCAGATAAATGTTACAGGAGAATTTTTCAATAGTCAGTCTGTAATTGTATTCAGAGGAAATCCCTTGAGCACTACCGTGATCAATTCAACTTCTGCCACTGCAGAGATCCCGGCTTTTGTTGGCAATCCTTCCATTCAGATTTATACTCCACCTGTGTCTGAAAAAGGAAATGACGGCGGCTATTCAGAAAAACTATATTTCTTTACCGCAGTTAAAAAATCTATTATCGTTCAGGCAGATAACAAGTCTAAAAAGTTTGGCGAAGCTTTACCAGATTTTACTTCTACCATTTTAGTAGATAGCATCCCTTATCAGCAAGCTGGATATACGCTTACCCAACTGGGTTTAGATCCCATTACTTATACAAGTTCGGCAACAAATTCCAGCAATACCGGAAATTATTATATCCGGCCGGCCATGCGTGTTTTAAATGATTCAGATTCTACAGATATTGGATTAAAGGAATTATACAACTATACTTTTACAGACGGATTGCTAAGCATTGAAAAGATGCCTTTGTTAATCAGCGCAAAAGATACCACGTTGACTTATGGCGAGAAAATAACAAACCTTCATTTTAATTATGCTTATAGCGATACTAAGATACCATTAACAGAAAAAGCAAATTTCCTGAACGCGATAAAAGCGGCACACGAAGGTGAAATTGCAGCTGACGTAACGGCCTTAGTAGATGCGAGGGCAATTATCAACGGCAGAACTTTAACCAATGAAGATCTTGCCAATATGAGCGCTTTGGCAAGTGCCCGTTCAATAGTTAATTCTCGGGCAGTTATTAATGCAAGAGCAGTAATTAACGGATTTGTATATGATACCACACATGTTGTTGATGTTGCAGTTGAATCTATTTTTAATTATCAATTGGATTCCGCGAATGCGATATTAGTAAGTGCAAGATCTATTGTTAATGCTCGTGCAGTTATTAACGCCAGAGCTGTAATAAACGGAACTGCATTTGTTAATTCCAGAGCAATTATTAATGGCACCACCCAGGTTAATTCAAATACGTTCAACACAGAAAGTAATAAAAATGTGGTTGTAATTATTGATGCAGAAGATGTTGAAGCACCTGACGGAGACGTTCTCAATAATTTTAAGCCTATCAATTTAATTACCGGAATGACCGCCGGTATACATGCTATTGTCCCGGCAGCGTTTATGTCAGAAAACTTCAGCATTACCTACGGTTTAGGGAACCTGAATATAACTCCTGCTATATTAACGGTAACTGCCAAAGATACAAGCAGTAAATACTCTGAAATCAGGCCTGCCTTTGAATCTAAAATTACTGGCTATCAATATGACGATGTCGATAGTAATGTTGTAAAAACTTATCCATCCTATTCTTTGAAGAATAAGATCACAAATCAGGTTTATGCGTCAGATGCCTTTATTCCTGCCGGATCGTACGATCTGATTCCTTTTGGAATTATTTTGATTAGCCCACCAAACTACACAGTTTCCTATCAGAAAGGAACATATATTTTAAATAAGGCAATCCTCACTGTAACAGCAAAGGATACTACACGAATTTACGGAGATGCGAATCCAACTTTCAGTTTGAAATTTGAAGGTTTTGTAAACAATGACGCACCTTCCAGCATTACATTGCCTCAAGTTTCTACAACTGCAACCGTCGCGTCAAAAGTTGGCAGCTACCCTATTACCTTAACAGGAGGTAGCTCCGTAAATTATGAGTTAAATAAAGTTGACGGAACTCTTTCCATTACTGCCTCTACTCTAACAGTTCAGGCAGAAAATAAGGTAATTTATGCGGGAGATCAGCTTCCAAAATTTACTTCTGTTTACACAGGTTTTAAAAATCAGGATGAAGGCACTATTGTATCGGGTCCAAAATATGTACTATCGCCATCATATAGCGGAGCAGCCGGGTTGTATTCAATTACTCCTTCCGATTTAAAACTCGCGGTTTCGGGAAATTATAATATCACTTACCTTCCGGGAACATTATATGTAAATCCTAAAGGCAAAGGTGCTAAAAACATCAAGCCATCCTTAAACTGTGTAGATACCTTAATTAATGACCCTTCCGGGTTTAAGTATGTGGCCCATTTTGTTTATTACAATGGAAACAGCACACCGCTGTTTATCCCGATAGGAGATTTTAATAAGCTAACTTCCGAAGGACCATACTCTGGAGTTCAACCTGAATTATTTTACCCCGGAACCGGAACTTTTGATGTTTTATTTAACGGTAGCCGCTTAATTTGGGAAATAACAACTTATGAAAGTAACAGGAAAACTTCAGTTGCAAGTGATGCCAGTTCAACGTCTTCACGATGTAAGCCAATAACTCTATCCACAATTCAATCCAGTACCCTGATGAATTCCGGACCCATTTTATTGCCGGAAGTTAAAGTATTGCCAAAGGCAGTTGATTACAAAATCCTGATTTATCCAAATCCGGCAAATAATCTGCTGAATATTTCGGTAAACAGCAATACGATAAAATCATCTGACATACTTTTATTCGATATTAATGGAAGAAAGCAGAATATATCCAATGCCGAAAGAACTTCTGATTTTCAGTACAGATTAGATATTTCCGGTGTGTTTCCAGGAGTTTACATTCTTAAAATTAAAGTTGATAGTTCATACAAAACTTTCAGGATTATAAAACTTTAGTTCCTTACATAAATTTTAGTAAATTTAAGAAGACCGATATCAAAGGGGGATTTTAAAATCCCCCTTTATCTGTTATTTTATGCATTTAAAAGGAGGTTAATTTTTATTGATCTCAATGCCGATGAGAATTATGAAAATACAATTTGCTAAAATTTTCATTTGTTTAACTATCACTTTTTCACTGGTTTATTCAGCCAGGGCATTAGCGTATCAAAGTCCTCAAAGTGAAAGTCCAAAACTTGATACTACATCGGTGAACGAGTTAATTGATCAAACCAAAACTTATTTCAACAGCGATCCTAAAAAAGCAATAAATCTGGCCAAACAATCCCGGCAAATGGCCCAAAAAATTAATTATCGTAAAGGAGAAGCTTATTCTTTAAAGAATTTAGGAATAGCCTATTATATTTTAGGTGATTATGAGTCAACATTAACGAGCTGGCAATCTTCATTAAAAATCTTTGAATCTATAAATGATGAGTTGGGAGTCGCAAATCTTCTGAGTAATATCGGGTCCGTCTATTTCAATCAGGCAAACATGATTAAAGCGTTGGAGTATAATCTGAAATCTCTCCGGGTTGCCGAAAAAATTAAGGATGATTTAAGAATTGCCACAGCCCTGGTAAATATTGGAGCTGTTTATTACAATAAACCTGCAACGCATACAAAAGCACTTAATTATTACCTGAAAGCACTTCCAATTTTTGAAAAATTAAAAGATGATGATGCTTTAGGAACTGTAAATACAAATATTGGCGAAATCTATTTTGAGAATGGAAAAGATTCTCTTGCCTTAATATATTTTAAGAAATCTTTAATTGCTTATAAGGATTCTGAAAATATGCCGTACGCATTAAATTCTATAGGAAAAGTTTATGCGAAAGGAGGTGATTTTGAAGAAGCAATTAGCAGCCACACCCGGGCTCTTGGTCTCGCTGAAAAGCTGAGCAACAAAATGGATATCACTCAATCTTTAATTGGACTGGCAAATTCCACTCTGAGTATTGGCGATGAGAGACAAGCCATTACATTCTACAAAAAAGCAGAATTATTGGCTAAAGAGTTAAAGTCTTTAACAGATTTAAAAGAAATTTATGGTGGTCTGGCAGTTGCAAATTCTGCTTTGCAGAATTATCAGGACGCATTCAATTATCAGGCTAGATTATCGGGTATTAAGGACTCATTGTATAATATAGAATCTGATAAACGGATTGCAGGATTGCAGTTTGATTTCGACATCAAACAAAAGCAAGGAGAAATAGATCTTTTATTAAAAAACCGCCGATTGCAGCAGTTAGAATTGGATAGACAGCGGTCAGTTAGAAATTCGCTTATAGGAGGTATCTTATTTGTGTTTGTAATTGCTTTCATCCTTTTTAGAAACTACCGGATAAAAGCCAAAACCAACAAAATTCTGGATCACCAAAAGGCGGAAATAGAGAGCCTGGTTTCAAATATTTTACCTGTAGAAGTTGCATTAGAACTCCAAAAAAATGGTGTTGCAACTCCACGATATTATGAAAGCGTTACGGTAATGTTTACGGATTTTAAAAATTTTACGAACATGGCCGATGATCTGTCTCCGCATGAAGTAGTTTCTGAATTAAATATCTGCTTTGTTGCATTCGATGAAATAATAGGCAGGCATAATTTGGAAAAAATCAAAACCATTGGTGATGCGTATATGTGCGCCGGAGGAATTCCAACAAAAAATAAAACGCATGCCATTGATATCGTAAAGGCGAGCATTGAGATCAAAGAGTTTATTCACCAACGAAATCTGGATAATAAGAACACTAAACGGTTGAATTGGGAACTAAGAATAGGGATTAACACCGGGCCTGTGGTTGCCGGAGTAGTAGGCAAGAAAAAATACGCTTATGATATTTGGGGAAGTACTGTAAACACCGCGAGCAGAATGGAAAGTAACGGAAAACCCGGGAAAGTAAATATTTCTGCAGCTACCTATGAATTAATAAAAGATAAATATGAGTGCACTTATCGCGGGAAGATAATGGCTAAAAACGTTGGCGAAATAGACATGTATTTTGTTGACAAAGAAATCGTTGAACAAAAAGAGCCTGAAGTGATTTCGCAAAATTTATAAAAAAAATAAGCCGGCTTAAAAGACGGCTTATTTACATTTTGTTATTTCTCTAAATTTTTCAACAATAATTTAGCTGCTTCTTCTGATGAAGCAGGATTCTGGCCCGTAATTAAAAGACCGTCTTGCTTTACATAAGATCCCCAATCGGGACCCTTACTGTAATTTCCGCCTAGCTTTTTAACTTCGTCTTCAAGTAAGAAAGGAACAACATCAGTTAATTTAACTCCTTCCTCTTCTGAATTTGAAAATCCGGTGACATCTTTACCTTTAACCAACGGACTTCCGTCTGGGGCTTTCACTTTAATTAGAGCTCCCGGTGCGTGGCAAACAAAGGCTACAAATTTGTTATTCTTGTAAAAATCTTCGATGAGGGAAATTGAAGTCTCATCGGTAGATAAATCCCATAAAGGACCATGACCGCCCGGATAAAATACCGCGTCATAATCTGCCTGATTAACTTCGCTTAATTTTACGGTATGTGCTAATTTTTCTTTCAAATCACTATCAGCATAAAACCGCTTTGTAGATTCTGTTTGCGCATCCGCAGCTTCACTTTTGGGATCTATCGGCGGCTGTCCCCCTTTTGGAGATGCTATAGTTAATTCAACTCCGGCATCAGCCATTACATAATACGGAGCAGCAAACTCCTCTATCCAAAAACCGGTTTTTTCTCCGGTATTTCCAAGCTCACTGTGTGAGGTTAATACAATTAATACTTTCATAATATATGTTTTCATTTAGTTTGTTTGCAGATTAATAACTCATTTCAACAATTTTCTGAACATCGGCGGGCTTAAGGTTTTTATGCTCTCCTAATCCTTCCCAGCCTCGTTCAGTAAATCGTTTTGATATTTTTTCAGCCGTTCCTTTGTAGTCTTCTGTGTACTCAGAAAGAGTGGTTTTTATATCAAGCGAATGGAAAAAGTCTTCCGTTTTTTTAATTGCAGATTCTGCAATTTCATCCGTTGAGCCTTCATTTATTCCCCAAACTCGTTTTCCATATTGCGCCAATTTTTCTTTTTTACCTTCGAAATTATAGCGGTAATGACTTGGAGCAATTATGGCAAGCGTTCGTGCATGATCAATTCCAAAGAAAGCGGTCAATTCGTGTCCCATTGCATGTACGGCCCAATCTGTAGGTACACCTTTCTGAATCAAACCATTCAAGGCCATGGTACAGCTCCACATAAAATTAGCCGCAGCATCATAATCACTGGTGTCTTTTAAAATACGCGGTGCAATTTCAATAAGCGTCTGCATAATGCTTTCCGCGAATCTGTCTTGCAGATAAGCATCTGCCGGATACGTCATATACTGTTCTAAAACGTGCGTAAATGCATCTGTTATTCCGTTAGCCAATTGCCTTTGAGGAATTGACTTTACTACTTCGGGATCAAGAATTGAAAATTCAGGGAACAATCCGGGTCCACCCATACCAAATTTTTCTTGAGTTTCTGCACGGGTTATAACTGCTCCGGAGTTCATTTCAGATCCGGTAGCAGGTAAAGTTAGAACTGTTCCAAAGGGCATTCCTTTTTCAGTTTTAATACTTTTCTTTAGAATATCCCAAGGCTCAGTTCCCTCATATAAAGCTGCAGATGATAAGAATTTGGTGCCGTCGATTACAGAACCACCGCCCACTGCTAATAGATAAGTGACTTTTTCTTTTTTAATTACATCAAGAGCTTTCAACAAAACTTCGTATTCCGGATTTGCAGGAATGCCTCCAAATTCAAGAAGTTCAAAATCTTTTAATGCCGATTTAACTTTATCATAAATTCCATTTTTCTTAATACTTCCGCCTCCGTAAAGCATCAGTATTTTAGAATCTTTAGGAATTTCTTTTGCGATATTTTCTATCTGTCCCTTTCCAAAAATGATTTTGGTGGGATTTTTAAATTCAAAATTTAACATGTCTTTTATTTTTATTTAACAATTATCACCTGTACATTGGAAATCCGCAGTCATTTCAACTTCTAATTGTTCAAATGCTTTTATAAATGTTTCTGCATTCTGCGCACCCTGAATCATATATTTATCGTTTAGTATAAAAGTTGGAACTGCATTTATACCTGCTTCACGGTAGCTCCGCTCTTCCAAATCAACCTCAGCAAAAGCTTCCTGGCTATCTAAAAACTCAGCAATTGCTATTTTGTCCAGGCCTACTCTTTCTCCAATTTCAAGCAAAGTTTCATCGTTACTGAAATCCTTTCCTTCAGAAAAATAAGCTTTAAACAAAGCTTTGGCTAAAGCCTGATCTTTCTCAGACTTTCGGGCAAACCACATTAGTCTGTGCACATTTATAGTATTAGGAATATTTTTAATTTCATCCGGATTCATTTCTAAACCTTCAGAAACAGCAACCGCTTTCATCTGATCGAAAATTGAACTTCCTTTGGCACCGAACTTCTGCATCAGAAAAGCTTCCTTCTCCATCCCCTCTTTTTCTAATTCCGGATGTAACTGAAATGGTTTCCAGGAAATTTCCGCTTCATATTTTCCTTCAGACAAAGCATCATTCAATCGTTTTTGCCCTATATAACACCAGGGACACACTAAATCTGAAACTATATCTATTTTAATCTTTTTCATATTTTAAATTTTAACAACCATTTTTCCTTCATTTTTACCATCAAATAAATCGATAAACGCTTTTGGAATCTGGTCAAATCCATTAACAATTGTTTCTGAATAGGTTAATTTTCCTTCTTTAACCCACTGCGCAAGTTTTGAAATAGCCTCCGGAAATTTATCCGCAAAATCTGAAACAATAAATCCCTGCATTAAAGCACTTTTAACTAAAAGAGTCGGCTGCAAAACAGGACCGGTCTGCTGACTTGTATTATTATAAAGAGAAATAGCACCACATACCGGAATGCGGGCATATTTATTTAAATTGGCCAATACGGCATCAGATATTTCGCCTCCAACATTATCAAAATAAATATCAACGCCATCCGGACAGGCTTCTTTTACCGCCTCTTTCATATTTTGGGTGGTCTTATAGTTGATGCCTTCATCAAAATTGAATTTTGATTTTAAAAGTTCAATTTTAGAATCTGTACCCGCAATTCCAACTACTCTGCAACCAGATAACTTTGCTATCTGACCAACGACGCTGCCCACGGCTCCCGCAGCACCAGAAATAACTACTGTTTCGCCAGCTTTTGGCTTCCCAATTTCCATTAGACCCAAATAAGCGGTTAAGCCTGTCATGCCTAAAACTCCCAGATAAGCAGAAAGATCAGCCAGGTTTTCATCAACTTTGGTTAAGCCTTTACCTTTAGAAATCTGAAATTCTTTCCAGTCTAATATTCCGGAAACGAAATCTCCTTTCTTAAAATCGGCAATATTTGATTCAATCACTTCTGCAATTACACCAGAATGAATTGGTTTATTTAACTCAAATGATGGTACATAAGATTTGGCTTCACTCATTCGCCCTCGCAAATAAGGATCAACCGAAACGTATAATGTTTTAAGGAGAATCTCGTTTTCAGAAATTACAGGCATCTCCTCTTCAATAAATTTGAAATCATTAACCGTAGGTTTCCCCTGCGGCCTTTGTTGTAATAAAATTACTTTGTTCATGTCTTAAATAATTAAGCCGGATAGAATCACCGGGTGAGTTTTTAAGTTCTTACTTTTTCAAGCAGGTCGTTTAGTAAGTCAGCATGCTCGCTGCTTAATTTTATAATGCCATTATCAATGATAATTCTGGCTTCCTTTTTTAACTGCTGGCCTTTTTCTGTTAACTTGATATATACCACCCGCTGATCTGAAAG
>JBDTLL010000063.1:0-10856 GCA_039934815.1 Daejeonella sp.
ACTTCACTGCCATTTGCTCTGTTAAATACATGATAAAATTTATCGCACTGCAAATCAACATGATATTTAGCCATTCCTGAATTTAATAATTTTATAAGGGAAGACCAATAAGGTTTTAAATATGCAGTTGATACCAATAAGGTTTTAAAAACCTTATTGGTGTTACAGGTAAAGATGGGACTAATAAAATAACTATTAAGTAATTAATAATCTGTATTTTAGGTTATTAAGCTCTCTTAAATGCCTGTAAAAACCTATGGAAGTGCCGTTTATGGAATAGAAGCGATAACCATTACTATCGAGGTAAACATTAGTAGCGGTACAAAATATTTCATAGTGGGCCTACCAGATAATGCTGTTAAAGAAAGTATGCTGCGGGTGGAAAGTGCCATTACTAATTGTGGATACCACATGCCTCGTCAAAAAATTGTGGTTAATCTCGCTCCCGCGGATATTAGAAAAGAAGGCTCAGCGTATGATCTGGCAATTGCCCTCGGAATTCTCTCAGCATCCGGACAAGTAGAGAGTGAATTGATTGAACAATTTCTGGTGATGGGAGAGCTTTCTTTAGATGGAGGCTTGCAAAGTATAAAAGGAGCATTGCCAATCGCCATTCAGGGGAGAAAAGATGGATTTAAGGGATTGCTACTTCCTAAATCCAACGCCCGGGAAGCGGCCATTGTTAGTGAATTTGAAGTGTATGGCGTAGAAACTTTACAGGAAGTAATTGAATTTTTCAACGGAACTTCCAAACCGGAAAGAACAATTGTAAATACCCGTGAAGAATTTTTAAACAACATAAGTAACTACGAAAATAATTTTGCCGATGTAAAAGGGCAGGAAAGTATCAAACGTGCTTTAGAAATTGCAGCTTCCGGCGGACATAATGTGATTTTAATTGGTCCGCCAGGGGCCGGAAAAACAATGCTGGCTAAACGACTTCCTACAATTCTGCCGCCATTAGATTTGTACGAAGCATTAGATACCACAAAGATCCACTCAGTTGCAGGCAAACTTTCCGCTTCTGATTCGCTAATGACTGTCAGACCTTTTCGATCGCCTCACCACACCATCAGCGATGTTGCTCTTGTTGGTGGCGGAACCAACCCTCAGCCCGGCGAAATTTCTCTGGCTCACAATGGTGTCCTGTTTTTGGATGAATTGCCCGAATTTAAAAGGACAGTATTGGAAGTTATGCGACAGCCACTGGAAGAAAGAAGAGTAACTATTTCCAGAGCAAAATCAACGGTAGATTATCCGGCGAGTTTTATGCTGGTTGCATCTATGAATCCTTGTCCCTGTGGATTTTACAACCATCCCGAAAGGGAATGTATTTGTCCTCCCGGTGTTGTTCAGAAATATTTAAGCAGAATTTCCGGACCGCTACTGGATCGTATTGATTTGCATGTGGAGGTTACGCCGGTAAATTTCAACGAACTATCTTCTGAAAGATTAGCCGAGAAAAGTGAAGATATCCGCTTACGCGTGATTCAAGCCCGCGATATTCAGTTAAAAAGGTTTGAAAATAAAGTTGATGTTTTTTGCAACGCACAAATGAGTCCGAAAACGGTAAGAGACATTTGCCGTATTGATGAGTCTGGCCAGATGCTTTTAAAACAAGCCATGGAAAAGCTAGGTTTATCCGCCCGGGCGTATGATCGCATCTTAAAAGTTGCCCGCACAATTGCCGACCTGGCTGAAAGCGAGCACATTGAAACAGAACATTTGGCAGAGGCAATTCACTACCGTAGTTTGGATCGGGAAGGTTGGGCAGGATAATTGTTATAGGTGTTTTACACATAACACGTATGTGTCTTGAATCTAACTTCACAACAAATAAACTACTTAAGATTAGGACTGGGCCTCTAAATCTCCCACTAAATAATAAAACGACACGACGGAAATTTTGGGTGGAAAGCAAAGAAGGTGAAGGTTCAAAATTCCAATTCAGCATTTCCATTCAAAACACTCAGGAACTTATAAATAATGATTGCACAAAGATTACAGTTGAAAAAAGCTAGATTTTCTAGCCTATCGTATGTTTATTAAAATAGAATTATGAAACGCACTATCTTCTCCATTACATCTGTAGTAATATTGTTCAGCATTTTATCCTGTAATGCTCAGTCTCAAAAAAATTCGGACGTCAGGAAAATAAAATTAACAGCGCCGGCAGGTAAAGCAATAGCAGCTTTTGCAGAAGGTTGTTTCTGGTGTTCTGAGCACATTTTTGAAAATGTAGTTGGGGTAGATTCCGCAGTTTCTGGTTATGCTGGTGGAACGACCGCAAATCCAACTTATGACTTGGTAAATACAGAAACTACAGGTCATGCCGAAACTGTGTTGGTTTATTACAATCCAAAAATTATCAGTTATACAGAACTGGTAAAAGTATTTTTTGCCTCGCATGATCCCACAACTCCAAATCAACAAGGTCCCGACCGTGGTTCATCTTACCGATCCATTTTATTTTACAAAACTCCGGCAGAGAAAGCGATCGCTCAACAAAGTGTCAGAGATATAAGCAAATCCGGCAGATTTAAAAAGCCAATAGTTACAGAACTACAACAACTTGATGCTTTTTACAGAGCAGAACAGTATCATCAGAATTATATAGAACATAATCCGGGAAATTCGTACGTCAGAAGTGTTTCAATACCAAGATATCAACTTTTTAAAAAAACGTACAAGGGAAAGTTAAAAGGCAATTAAGTTTGCATTTTATTCAAAACCATAGCGCCTGAGGCTTGTTAAATTTTTGAGGGAAAAGTAATAATTGAACAAATGAACAAGCAAAATACCAAAAAGCCTGCATCTCCTGAAACCCCGTCATTAAGGGTATTTTTTATCGATGCATTGAAGGATATTTATTGGGCAGAAAAAAACTTGTGCATGACAATTCCTCAAATGGTAAAAAAATCAACCTCATCAGTTTTGAGGGAAGTGTTAGAAAACCATTTAGGTGAAACTGAAAATCAAATGGTAAGATTAGAACAGGTTTTTGCGAGTATTGATGAAAACCCTGTAGCTAAAAGATGCGAAGCTATGGAAGGTATAATCCGGGAAGCTGAACTTATGATGAACGAAACCAATAATGGAACAAAACCACTGGATGCAGCCATCATTGCTTCAGTTCAAAAAATTGAACAGCATGAAATTGCCGCCTACGGAACTCTTAGAACAATTGCAGAAGTTTTAGGCTTTAATCAGGCATCAGAATTACTTACCCAAACTCTTGAAGAGGAGAAAAAAGCGGATCAAAAATTAACTGAGATTGCCGAAAGCTACATTAAACAATCTGCGCTGAATCAGGGCAATTGAAAATAACGCAATACAAACCTGCTGTCCGGCGGGTTTTCTCTTAAAAAATTCCCATTCTATTAATAACGACTTAAAATAATCGTAATAATTACCTTTTGCCTAAATTCGCAAAACATATATGGATTACCAGGTACATTCTCTTTCTAACGGAATCCGGATTTTACACAAACCCGGTGCTTCCAGTATTTCACACGCATGCATCATCATAAATACCGGCTCCCGCGATGAAAGTTTAACTCAAAACGGTTTAGCGCATTTTATAGAACACCTCCTGTTTAAAAAAACCAAGCGCAGAAATACAAATCAGATATTAAACAGGCTGGAATTGGTGGGAGCAGATCTTAACGCCTACACCACTAAGGAATATACCTGCATTCACGCTTCTTTTTTACATCCGCATTTAGAAAGATCATTAGATCTTTTTGAAGATATTGTTTTCAATTCGGTATTTCCAGAGGATGAAATGATTAAAGAAAAGGAAGTCATTTTAGATGAAATATCTTCTTATCAGGATCAGCCGGATGAAGCAGTAAATGATGATTTTGAAGATTTACTTTTTAAAGGGCATGCTCTTGGCCGTAATATCCTTGGAACTCCCGAAACTGTTAATTCCTTTAAAAGAGATGATATTTTTAATTTTATCCATTCCAATTATCGTACAGACGAAATAATTATTGGCGTATCCGGAAGTTATGACTTTAAAAAAGTCATCCGGATTTCCGAAAAAATTTTCGGAAAGATCCCCGCCAATATGCCGGAAAGGAAACGGGAAAGTATTAATATCTACCAGCCTTTAACTCAAAAATTTCAAAAACCAATTAACCAATCGCATTGCGTATTAGGTAATCGGGCATACAGTATTCACAGTCAGAATAAAATTGGTTTGCTGCTGCTCAATAACCTTTTGGGTGGAACTGGAATGAGCTCGCGGTTAAATCTGGAACTGAGGGAAAAATATGGCATTGCTTACACCATCGAATCCAACTATACGCCATTAAGTGATTCGGGAATGTTTTCAATTTATTTTGGTACAGACCCGGAAAAAGTTGAAAAAGCATTTAAACTCATCTACCGCGAATTAGATAAATTAAAAGATAAACCGCTTGGCGCTATACAACTTCATCAGGCGAAGCAAAAATTTATTGGTCAGATCGCTTTAGGCGAAGAAAATAGAATGGGTGTAATTATTTCTATGGCCAAAAGTCTGCTGGATTATGGAAAAGTAGATACGCTTGAAGAGGTGTTTGGAAAAATCAACGCCGTAAGCGCCGGTCAGGTGCTTGAAATTGCGAACGAAATGTTTGCAAAAGATCAACTTTCCACCTTAGTTTTCGAACCACAAGAATCTTAAGCCTTAAAATATTATTTTTGCATAAATAATATTGAAAACTGATTGAACACCATTCGATCAATCTAATTAATACGTACAAATGAAATTGCCAATTATTGCTTACGGAGATCCGGTTTTACGAAGAAAAGCATTAGACATTCCTGAAGATTATCAAGAGCTCGATTTGTTGGTTGCAAATATGTTCGAAACCATGTACAATGCACACGGCGTGGGTTTGGCTGCTCCGCAAATTGGCTTATCGGTTCGGTTATTTGTAATAGATGCGGCGCCTTTTGCAGAAGAGGAGCCTCTTTTAAAAGATTTTCGTAAAGTATTTATCAACGCACAAATTATAGAAGAGACCGGAGATAAATGGGATTTTAACGAAGGTTGTTTGAGCATTCCGGATATACGGGAAGATATCAGCCGAAAGGAAAAATTGACTATTAGTTATTACGACGAAAATTTCAATTATTTTGAAGAAACCTACAGTGGTTTACCGGCCAGAATTATCCAGCATGAGTATGATCATATCGAAGGAAAGCTTTTTACAGACAAGTTGAGTCCTTTGCGCAAAGCGATGCTAAGAAACCGTTTAGATTCAATTTCGAAAGGAAATATTAAGGTTGACTATAAAATGAAATTTCCGGCTATGAAACCTGGAAAAAATAGAAGATAATTTTTAATCCTTGCTTCGGCTTTTATCGCCCTGCATAATTTGCTGAATTAGAGCTCCCCATGCAAATGGGTTTAATAACGGATTAGCCATTTTCTGGTTCATGTTTTTATTAACCAGGGCATTGTGGTTATTCTGGAAATTATATCCCTGCATTTCTTGTCCGTCTCTGGGCAGATTTGCAGATAAAGCTGCCAGATTATCCCGGGAAACATTTTTCTTAGCTATTTCCAAGTCATCATCAGCAAATTTCATGGTTAAAAACTGCTTTTTAAATTCATCAACACTTGCCCATGGATAAACTAAAACCGCAGGCAAATTAATGGCCTCCTGCTTTAATTTCATCATCACGGTGTATTTGTGATCTGACAAATTTTTAGGGATCACAATACCCTCGCGTTTATAACCCACTGCGGTAAAAGCTAAGGTATCTCCCTCGTGTGCAACAAAAGAAAAATAGCCTTTATAGTTAGCAGAAAATACTTGTTTGTGATTAGAAATATTGGTAATACTTACATAAGGAACAACCGTATTACTATCTGGATTTACAATTACTCCCGAAAACTGAACTAACTGTTTATCTGTAGATTGGGCAAAGCCAAATCCTGATGAGAGCATAAAAAATAAAAACAGCCAATTACGCATATGTTCAAAAGTATCAAAAATCAATCCCAGATTTTGTTAAATAGTGTTAATTAAGATTTTAGGAATCGTTTTAACGCTATAAATCAATGCGTTATTGCAAGCGTTCCGGCAATATTGCATTCGGATCATCAATATCTGTCAGGTTTATGGCTTCTATGCTTTCAATTTCCGGAACTTCCCTTTTAATGGCTTGTTCAATTCCGGCTTTCAAAGTCATGATGCTCATGGGGCAAGATCCGCAAGAGCCCAACAAGCGTAAACGCACAATATTATCCGCAGTAATTTCTTCTACAGATACATTCCCACCGTCAGCTTCTAAATAAGGTCTGATGGTGTCGAGTGCATTTTCAACTCTTTGTAGCAAATCCATGATTGTTGTTAATTTTTACTAAAGATACTAATTTTTAAATTTTCCCTTAGCGTTTGGCATTTTGTATAGCCACCTGCTGAGCAACTTTTTCTGCAATATGCATAAAAGCTTTTCCCATCAGATCATTAGGCTGTAAAATTACCGGTTTGCCATTATCTCCGCTTTCGCTGATGCTTTTAACCAATGGAATTTCGCCTAAAAATGGCGTGTTAAACTGGTCGGCAAGTTTTTGTCCGCCGCCATTTCCAAAAATATAGTATTTGTTTTCCGGAAGCTCTGCTGGCGTAAAGTACGACATGTTTTCTACCACTCCCAATAATGGTACATTGATAGATTCCATTAAAAACATCCCTACACCTTTGCGAGCATCCGCAAGCGCAACATTTTGTGGTGTTGTAACTATTACCGCACCGGTTATTGGGTAAGTTTGAGAAATGGTGATATGAATATCGCCCGTTCCCGGAGGCAAATCAACCACCAAATAATCCAGTTCGCCCCAGTCAGCATCGTTAAATAATTGTTTGATAGCGTTCGAGGCCATGGGTCCCCGCCAGGGCACAGGCTGATTCGGATCTGTGAAAAACCCGATCGACAATAATTTTATTCCATACTTCTCAATGGGTTGAATGCGGGTTTTTCCTTCTTCATTTTGAGTTGCTAACGGGCGTTCGCCTTCCACATCAAACATAATTGGAATAGACGGACCGTAAATATCTGCATCTATCAATCCAACTTTAGCACCTTTCTGCGCCAAACCCAACGCCAAATTTACAGCAACAGTAGATTTTCCAACTCCTCCCTTTCCGGATGCTACCGCGATAATATTTTTGATATTTGATAAAGTAGGTGTTGGCCGGCTGGTTACTCTGGAGGTCATATTAATATCTACCTCAATATCTTTACTTATAAAATGACCTATTGCGTTGCGGCAGGCATTTTCCAACATAGCTTTCATCGGGCAGGCTGGCGTAGTTAAAACAACTGAAAAACTGAGTTTATTGCCGTTAATGCGAATGTCTTCGATCATATTAAGTGTAACCAGATCTTTTTTTAGATCCGGATCTTCTACATGACGCAAAGCCATTAATACCTGTTCCTGATTAAACATAGTTAATTTTATAAATTGTTAATGCTGATAATTGCCCAAAAATACTAAACAACAACTGTAAAAATTGATTGCTGAAGCTTTTTACAGATATTTGACTCATATAAATTATGAGATTATAAAAACGTTTTTTACCCTCAGACCTTTATATTGTGTAACCCTGTAAATATGCCCAAACCGAATAGAAATTATAAAATTGCCGGAATTGTAATCGCTTGTGTATTACTTGTAGTTTTAGTTGGCGGCGCAATTGCATTTAGCAAACGCGAAGCACTACTTAAAGTAGCTATAGAAAAAGCTATTCACAAGGCTAAGGCCGACTATAACCTGAATGTTAAAATTAAAGAAGCACACTTTACTGGCTTAAAAACAGTAAACCTGAATGAAATAACTATTGTTCCGGAAAATCGCGATAGCCTGGCATATATTCAAAATTTTAAAGTCGGGATAAAGTTGCTGCCTTTAATTTTAGGCAATATAAAATTAGCTGAAGTGGGTATGAATAACGCCTGGATAAGCTTAAGCAGACATGATAGCATCAGCAATTATGATTTTCTTTTCCGCAAGCAGGGTGTAGATACTATCAAATCGTCCCGCAAGGTAAACTTGGCAGAACTTGCCAATAACCTGTTAAACCAAATGTTGTACAAAATTCCGGATGATATGGACATTCGCAATTTTGATATCCGCTTACGCGATGATGAGAATACTTTCAACCTAAAAACTACAACTGCAACTATTGTTGATGGAAATGTAAAATCAACCATTTTGGTAAATGGGCGGGAGTCTGTCTGGCATGTTCAAGGAAACGTACAGCCTGATGATAAGCAATTAGATTTGATGCTTTTTGCAGAAGGTAAAAAGGTAGAGTTACCTTATCTGGAACAGCGCTTTAACTTAAAATTGAACTTTGATACCATCAGCACGCAAATGAAACGCGTTAAACGGATTGGCGATAAATTTACAATTTCCGGTTCATGGGCAATTAGAAATTTACTGGTTAACCAACCCCGCATTGCCAGCAACGATGTTGTAGTGCCATACGCTTCTATTGATGCGGATATGGTTTTCGGCGATAACTATGTGGAAATTGACAGCACTTCCATTATTCATCTGCAAAACGTTCAGGCGCATCCATTTGTGAAATATACTTTGGGCGATAAAAAAATATATGACCTGAAGCTGCATACAGAGGAACTGGATGCGCAGCAGCTTTTTGATGCATTCCCGCAAGGATTGTTTGAATCTTTAGATGGCATGAAAGTCAGCGGAAAACTACAGTATGACCTGAATTTTCATCTGGACGGAAAACAGCCCGACAATGTTGTTTTTGATTCGCGACTGCGGAAAAATAATTTTAAAGTTTTAAAATGGGGTAAAACTGATCTTGAAAAAATTAACAGCAGTTTTGTGTATACGCCATATGAATATGGAAAACCGATGCGAGATATTGTTGTTGGTCCGCAAAACCCGGATTATACCCCAATAAATCAAATTTCTCCCTATTTAAGAAACGCTTTACTAACGGCAGAAGATCCTTCTTTTTACAGTCACAACGGTTTTGTTGAAGAGTCTATACGTAAATCTATAGCCACAAATTATAAAGAGAAAGCTTTTAAACGTGGCGGCAGTACAATTTCCATGCAACTGGTAAAGAATGTTTACCTGAGCAGGCAGAAAACACTTGCACGCAAAATTGAGGAAATACTGATCGTATGGATCATGGAAAATACCAATACCTCGTCTAAAAACCGAATGTTTGAAGTTTATCTGAATTTAATAGAATGGGGCAAGAATGTGTATGGAATTGGCGAAGCTTCAAGGTTTTATTTCAATAAACAGCCATCGCAGTTAGATTTAGGCGAGAGCATTTTCCTGGCGAGCATTGTTCCCAAACCTAAACGCGGAATGTATTATTTTGAAGGCGACGGAACGTTGAAAACCAGTTTGCGAGGTTATTTCAGGCTAATTGGCGGCATTATGCAGCGACGTGGGTTAGCCCAGCCAGATTCTAATGTTTATGGATTTTATGGTGTTCGCTTACGCGAAAGTTTAAGAACGGTTATGCCAACAGTAGATTCGCTTACTTTAGATAGTTTAGATGAAGATGATGAAAATTCCGGTGGAATATTGAGTCAGATTTTTGGCAAGCGCCATCCGGATACGATACATGTAAATGATATTGGTAAATCAAAAAACCCGGCCGACCGACAAAAAACGCCTGCCCAGTTAAGACAAGAACGCCGCGAACAGAGGCGGTTAGAAAAAGAAGCCCGCAGAAAAGCAGGCGGCAATTAATTAAAGATAAGCCATGAATATCCAGATTGACCATAAAGATTTTGAATTGTTGATTGAGTACGATCAAATAAAAAAGCGCCTTAGACTAATGGGAATTCAACTGGATGTTGATTATGAAGGCAGAGTTCCGGTTTTTGTTGGCGTTTTAAACGGCAGTTTTATGTTCATTGCCGACCTGATGAAAGAGGTCAGCATTTCGTCTGAAGTCACGTTTATAAAAGTTTCCTCCTATAACGGTGAAAAAAGTACCGGGAATGTGAAGAAAGAAATTTCACTTTACATGGACCTTAAAGACAGGGATGTGATTGTAGTTGAAGATATTGTTGACACGGGCGAAACCTTAAAAGAGGTATTAGATATGATTAAACAACATGATCCTGCTTCTGTAAACGTGTGTACTTTGTTGCTTAAACCAGGAAGTTTATTGGTCGACATTCCTGAAATAGTTTATGTAGGCTTTGAAATTCCCAATGAATTTGTTGTGGGTTATGGCCTGGATTACAATGGCTTAGGTAGAAATTTAAAAGACGTTTACAGAGCTGAGCACGTTCCAACCGATACCTGATATTAACGCAGAACCTTCCCTGATAATATTTTTACATTCAGAATAAAATTTTTGCATTTTTGCAATTCAAATAATTTACATTTCAGATGACTATCCATAAGGAAGGATACACTTCAATTGCTCTTAGCATTTTGTTCATTTTTATTTTAAATGCAGCAATACAATTCTTTTTACCCGGTACTATCTGGCTTCACTGGACGATCTATATTTTATCATTTATCCTGTTTATAACAGTACTTCAGTTTTTCAGAAGTCCGTATATTAAAACAACATCTTTAGATACGCATGTAATTTGTCCCGCCGACGGTAAAGTGGTGGTAATTGAAGAAACCGACGAAACTGAATTTTTAAAAGATCGCCGTATTCAGTTATCTATATTTATGTCGCCCGTAAACGTGCATGTAAACAGATATCCTATTGGCGGAATAGTAAAATATTTTAAATATCATCCCGGCAAGTTTTTAGTTGCCTGGCACCCAAAATCATCAACCGAAAATGAAAGAACTACGGTTGTTGTAGAAAATAAAGCAGGAATTGCTGTTTTGT
>JBDTLL010000064.1:0-10734 GCA_039934815.1 Daejeonella sp.
CACGTATGGGATATTCAAGTTTAAGATCATGTATTAACGACCTGGAAAAACACGGGCATTTAATCCGAATTAAACAGGAAGTTGATCCTAATCTGGAAATGGCCGCTATTCATTTACGGGTTTATGAAAATCAAGGTCCGGCTTTACTTTTTGAAAATATCAAAGGGTGTGAATTTCCGGCTGTATCAAACCTTTTCGGCACAATTGACCGCTCTAAATTCATGTTTAGAGATACGCTGGATAAAATAAAATTGCTGGTTGATATCAAAACTGATCCGACACGAGCATTAAAAAACCCGCTCAAATATTTGCCGGCTGCAATGACGGCTTTTTCGGCTTTGCCCATGAAAAGTAGTTTGTTTGCTCCAATCAAGTTTGGCAAAACTCAGATCAGTAAACTCCCTCAAATTATTAATTGGCCCTTGGATGGAGGTCCGTTTGTAACTATGCCGCAGGTTTATACCGAGGATATAGACAAGCCCGGAATAATGAATGCTAATTTGGGAATGTACCGCATCCAGTTAGCTGGAAACGAATATATTACTGATCAGGAAATTGGCTTGCATTACCAGCTACATCGTGGAATTGGTGTTCATCAAACCAAAGCAAATAAAAAAGGAGAACCTTTAAAGGTGAGTATTTTTATCGGTGGCCCACCTTCACATCCACTTTCGGCGGTTATGCCTTTGCCGGAAGGACTTTCTGAAATGACGTTTGCCGGAGCTCTGGGAAACAGACGATTCAGATATTTTTATGATGATGAAGGATTTTGCATTTCTGCAGATGCAGATTTCGTGATAACAGGATTTGTGGAGCCGCATCAAAATAAACCAGAGGGTCCATTTGGCGATCATTTAGGATATTACAGTTTGAAGCATCCATTTCCATTGTTAAAGGTCAGAAATGTCTATCACAGAAAAGATCCGGTGTGGTCGTTTACCGTGGTTGGCCGGCCACCTCAGGAAGACACCAGTTTTGGCGCACTAATTCATGAAATAACCGGCTCAGCTATTCCTTCAGAAATTCCGGGTTTACATGAGGTTAATGCTGTGGATGCGGCAGGTGTGCATCCTTTATTATTCGCCATTGGCAGCGAAAGATATACGCCTTATTTAAAGGACCGGAAACCGCAGGAAATCATCACAATTGCCAATCATATTTTAGGAAAAAACCAGCTTAGTTTGGCCAAATACTTATTTATTTGCGCAAAAGATGATAACCCAGCACTGAGTACCAGCGATATTCCAGCTTTTTTTAAACATATTCTCGAGAGAATAGATCCTGCCCGCGATTTGCATTTTCATACACGCACTACCATTGATACGCTTGATTACAGTGGTACAGACCTCAACTCAGGATCTAAAGTTGCTATTACGGTGGCGGGAGAGATAAAAAGAAATTTATGGTCAGAAATGCCTTTGTCTTTTGCATTGCCACGCCCGTTTAAAGCATTTAAGATGGTTATGCCGGGCGTTATCGCGATAGATACACCTCCCTTTTTGAGTCAAGAAGATACACTTAGCCAAATCGAGATTTTAAATGATGCTTTTAAAGTCTACTCTTTAGATGGTTTGCCGTTAATGGTTTTAGTAGACGATGCCGGTTTTACAGCAGCTTCAATCAATAATTTTGTGTGGGTTACGTTTACACGAAGCAATCCATCGCATGATATTTATGGAATTAACAGTTTTATCGAAAATAAGCATTGGGGTTGTCGTGGGCCGATAATTATAGACGCACGAATTAAACCGCACCATGCAGCTCCGTTAATTAAGGATGAAAAAGTAGAACAAAAGGTTGATGAATTAGGTGTAAAAGGAGGTCCTTTACACGGGATTATCTAATTACTTCGAGAAAAACATTTTAATTGCAATTAAGATCAATAAAACACTGAACACTTTGCGGAGCATAACTTCCGGAATGCCTGCTGCATATTTAGCTCCAAAATAACTTCCGGCAACAAATCCTATACAAATAATAGCGGCTGCGTATATATCTACATAGCCTTCTTTATAATATGCATATGCTGCTAATAATCCAATTGGTGGAATCATTAATGCCAGAGTAGTTCCCTGCGCCGTTTGTTGAGAAAAGCCAAGCATAAATATTAGCGCTGGAATAATGATCACTCCGCCGCCAATACCAATTAAACCGCTCAGCGCTCCGGCGGTTAATCCTATAAGGATTAGTATTAAAAATATTCCCATTTTTTTCATTGATTTAATTGCATGCGTTTCAAGGATCGTAAATTATTAAATATTCCCCAGTTTGTTAAATCAACAAGTGAATTACATCAATTACAAAAAAAAATCATCACGATTTGTGCTTAAATTTATTCCACTGTTCTATTTAAAAAGTACTGCTATGAAAACTTTAAAGTACATATGGCTTATTTTATTATTCTTGAGCTTTAATCAGGGTTTTTCGCAACAAAATTCGAATGTGAACTTATCAAAGGGAGCATCGGTATTATTTAATTCTGTAAAAAGTAAACTCAGCGTAGCTGAAAAGAATGAAATATTTACAAACACTGGATTTGTATTGACTGGCAATAAAGATCTCCCGTTTGCTGCCGATAATCAGGACGCTTTGAATTACCCCTACGATGCTAATGTCTATGTAACAGATTTGAATAACGACGGTAATGAGGAGATTTTTATTGTATTTGGAAATTCATACACATCCGGCATGACCGGATCTTCGGCAGTTTTATTCATAAAAAATAATGTAGGAAAATTCGCGGTTAATCTGGGGTTTCCTGCTTCACTTTCAGTTCTTCCCACATCACATTTGGGCTATCCTGATCTATTGATCGGAGGGCCGGGTTTTGAGTTTCCGGTATGGAGATGGAATGGAAAAGAATACGATTTATATAAGACTATAAAAAATGAAGAGCTTGAAAAGATATCGACAAAGGAACTTTCCGAATTAAGTGATACTTATCAGAAAACCATTAAAAACTAATTGCATTACAAATTAGTCTTAATACCAATACAAAATCTGTTAATTATTATTCGGGAAAATTCGTAACGCTTTTACAAAACGCCCTTCATAATATTTATTTAACGGTGTTGTAGTAACGCCATAAGCTTTTCCGGAAGTGGAATGAATAAATTCTATCTGCGAACCGTTATTGGACGAAATTATACCCATATGTCCGATTTTGCGGATGGTACTATCCGTTCCGGTAAACAGAATCAAATCGCCGGGTTTACTATCACGCAAATTGATTTTGTGCTCTACATTGCCAAAATCTTTGGTGGAACGCGGTACGGAAATCCCAAAGTGACTAAAAACAAAGGTTATAAAACCAGAGCAATCAAACCCCTGATTGGGATCAATTGACCCATATTTGTAAGGTATTCCGGTTAAAGTCTGGGCGTATGAAAGTAAATCTTTCGGGTTAGTAGCACCGGTTTCAATAGTTTGTTTACTTAAAGTATCGGAGTAATCCCATTCTTGTTTTACCGGAATGCTGGTTTGAGTATCAGCAGCCTGAATAACCTTTGCATCGCTGGAAAGTGTATCTGGTGTTAACTTCCCGGTATAATGCGTGTTATCCGGAAATCCGCATGATAATAAACTGATGGAGAGCAATATTGGTCCGATATAAAGTTTCATAAAACTTCTGTTTCAAAAATCTCTCCAAAGGAAATTTTAGCGTCCCGTTTTTAATTTATTAATAATTTTTAAGGCTCTTTGAATTCTCATATCTATGCTTTTAGCCTGTGAGATATAATAGATATAGCCCCGTTTATAACCATCAGAAAGTTCATCGTAAAGTTTTGATCCCAAATCATCCTGCAATAAAACTTCTTTCAGCTCTTCGGGCAACGCTAAACCATTATCTTCATCAACTCTTATATATACATGGATAATTTCATCGGCATTTACGCCTGCCTCTTTCATTAGTTTTTTGCTTATCGCGATAACAAATAACGAATCACGTTTACTTAAAGCACAGGGAAATTCTTTTGCCTTACCAAAACGACAAAAAATTCTTAAATGATTTTTAAAATGGCCAAACTCATCAACAATGTTTTGAGGAACAGGCATTACATGATGCAGCATCGGCCCCTCAACGGGCTGAATATGTGTAGTAAATTCTTTTATTTCCATATAGTTTGAGCGTGAATTTAAAAAATATTCTTAAACAGGCTTAATCTTTGATATAATCTAAATCTTAATAATTTTTAAGTGATAAAAAGTAGGAAGCGGATATTAGGTAGGGTTTTAGCATTGTTGCTTGTAGGTTTTATAGCACTATCAGTTTTCATTTCATTTTTTCCCAATTCAATTGTAGACAGGGAATTTTCTGAAGAAGTACAGGAACACCAGAATGTTTTTCTGGACTCGATTATGAAAATGATAAGCTGGTTTGGATATATGCCATTTTCGCTAATTATGGTATTGGTTATAGCCTGTATTTTTTACCTGAGTAAATTCAAAAGAGAAGCAATCTTTATTGTAATTACCCTGAGTTCCGGCATATTAAGTTCAGTATTAAAGATTGCGATTAATCGCCCACGACCCACTGTAGATTTGGTAAGAATTGTGGAGAAAGCAAACCATCAGAGTTTTCCGAGCGGGCATGTTCTATTTTACGTCGTATTTTTTGGCTTTATTGTTTTGCTGATGTATCACATTAAAAGTATGGAATATTGGTTTAGATGGACCGTTACATATTTTTGCTTATTTCTGATTTTTACCATCCCATTTTCCAGGGTATATCTGGGAGCGCATTGGTTCACAGATGTTTTAGGAGGCTTTATGATTGGTTTGATCTGGCTTGCGCTGATAAGTTATTTCTATCTGAACAAACCTGTTAAACCCGGCGTAGAATAAGAATTGGTATAAAAAGAAAAAGCTTTCCATTTGGAAAGCTCTTTTTGTTAGAGGTCGGTAGGGGGTTCGAACCACTGTAAAAAGTCTTGCGGACTTTCGCCTCACCACTCGGCCACCCGACCCGATTATTACAATCAAAGTTAAAAAAAAGGCTTTGGCCAAGCAACCTTTCTTATAAATTTTCTTTTTACAACACTAAATTGTTACAAAAGGTAAGCGGGCAGGTGTAGGATTGACTTTATAGAAATTATCTAAATTATTAGTATTTAACGGGTTGGGCCAAAATTCAGTAAGGCTCGGCAAGTTTTCAGGCAATTCTTAACAAATTGATTATACTAATATTAAAGATTCTACAATCGTTATGGCCGACGCATCTTTATAAGGCATTCAAATCCAAAATCAAACCTTTGCGCCGAATGTGTGATTTTCCGGTAAGCAAAATAATAAGACTGCTTACAGCACAAAACGCCATTACGCCAGTCATTGGTAAAGCGGTATGATTGCTGAAAATACTAACCAAAATCGTAGCAAATGCGCCTATGGCCATCTGGAAACTTCCCATTAACGCGGAAGCACTGCCGGCGTTTTTACTAAATGGCGCCATAGCTAAAGCGGAAGAATTAGGGAAAGAAAATCCCTGGCAACAGAGAAAAATAAATATTAAAAATATGGTTCCATATAATCCTGTAAAACCAAAATACGCTCCGGCAAATAAGGTAATTCCGGTAATCGACTGACAGATTAGTGCGCCTACAATAATCTGATCACTTCTAAACCGTCGTAAAAGAATAGTATTTAGTTGGCTGGAGCCGATAATTCCGACGGCAATTGCGGCAAATATCCAACCGTAATGCTGTTCAGATACCTGGTAAATTTCCATAAAAACGTACGGCGACCCGGCAATGTAAGCGTACAAGCCGGCAGCGGCTATTGCGCCCGTAAACGTGTAAGTGAAAAAATAGGGGTTTTTAAAAACGTTATAAAACCCACTTAAAATCGGTTTTGGTTTAAGAGAAATTGAGGTGTCGGGTTTTCGGCTGTCCGGAAGTGCGAAATGAATTCCAAGTAGATTTAATGCAGACATCCCCGCAAGGATTATAAATACATAATGCCACCCAAAATGAGCCGTAACATATCCACCTAAAGTTGGTGCGAGTAAAGGCGACACACCAATAACAAGCATCAGCAATGAAAAAACTTTGGCAATTTCTGAAATTGGAAAAATATCGCGGATAATTGCTCTGGAAGCTACCAAACCTACACAACCTCCAAGCGCCTGAAGAAATCGATATAATATCAGTGATTCTGCGGTATCTGCCATGGCGCAAGCAATAGAAGATATTAAATACAAAGTCAGGCCGAAGTAAATTGGTTTTTTTCTTCCGAATCTGTCAAGTAAGGGGCCATACAATAACTGCCCGACTGAAATTCCAACAAAGTAACTGGACAATGAGAGCTGAACTTTTGCCACGGTGGTATGTAAATCGCGTGCTATGGCGGGGAAACCTGGTAAGTACATGTCTATAGAAAACGGACTGATTGCAGAGAGAATTCCCAGAATCAATATCGTTAAAAAATATTTTTGCTTCGTCATATATCTTACTATTGCTGCAAAAATAGGCTTTCCAGAACAGCTTTTGCATATAATGTTGCCACAAAAACAATTTAATCAAGCTTTCTGAATGGCCAATTTTACTATCTTTGCCCATGCCAGAAAAAATTATCATTCTAGACTTCGGGTCTCAGTACACACAATTAATAGCCCGCAGGGTTCGAGAATTGAACGTTTATTGTGAAATTCATCCATTCCACCACCTTCCTGAATTTGACAACGATGTGAAAGGAGTTATCCTCTCAGGCAGTCCGTATTCTGTTCGTCAGGCAGATGCTCCGCAGGTTGATTTTTTTATGCTACAGGAAGGTTATCCAATTTTGGGTGTGTGTTATGGAGCACAATATATTGCACAAAAATCTGGGGGTGAAGTAAAAGCCTCATCAACAAGAGAATATGGCAGGGCAAATTTGTCGTTCGTAAATGAACAAAGTCCCTTATTAAAAAACATTTCGCATGATTCGCAGGTGTGGATGTCTCACGCAGATACAATAACGCAGGTGCCGGATAATTTCGAAATTATATCGAGTACAGAAAATGTTAAAGTAGCGGCCTATCACGTTAAAAACACAAATACGTACGGAATACAGTTTCATCCGGAAGTAACGCACAGCACAGAAGGAAAGCAGCTTTTAGAAAATTTCCTGGTGGATATTTGTCATTGTAGTCAGGATTGGACGCCAGATGCGTTTATTGAGACTACAATTGAAAACTTAAAAACTGAATTGGGTGACGATAAAGTTGTGCTTGGCTTATCGGGTGGTGTGGATTCATCGGTTGCAGCGGTTTTACTACACCAGGCAATTGGAAAAAATTTACACTGTATTTTTGTAGATAACGGACTTCTCCGCAAAGGAGAATATGAGCAGGTTTTAGATTCTTACAAACACATGGGATTAAATGTGCGTGGGGTAAATGCCGGCGATCGTTTTTTAAGTCAGCTTGCCGGAATTAAAGATCCGGAATTAAAGCGTAAAGCAATCGGGCGGGTTTTTATTGAAATTTTTGATGATGCTGCACATGAAGTGAAGGATGTGAAGTGGCTTGGACAAGGAACTATTTATCCCGACGTAATTGAATCTGTATCTGTAAACGGCCCTTCAGCAACTATTAAGTCGCATCATAATGTTGGCGGTTTGCCGGATTTTATGAAGTTAAAGGTAGTTGAACCATTAAATACTTTGTTTAAGGATGAAGTTAGACGTGTTGGTAAAGCTTTAGGAATTGATCCGGCAATTCTGGGACGCCACCCTTTTCCGGGACCTGGTTTGGCTATTCGGATTCTGGATGACATCACTCCGGAGAAAGTGGCAATTTTGCAGGAAGCAGACGCTATTTATATTAATAACCTTAAATCTTCGGGCTGGTACGATAAAGTTTGGCAGGCCGGAGCCATATTTTTACCCGTTCAATCTGTAGGAGTTATGGGAGATGAGCGAACATATGAGCACGTTATCTGTTTACGTGCTGTAGGCTCTGTGGATGGAATGACTGCCGACTGGAGTCATTTGCCATACGATTTGCTTGCAAAAATATCTAACGAAATTATTAATAACGTAAAAGGAATAAACAGGGTAGTGTATGATATTAGTTCCAAACCGCCGGCAACTATTGAGTGGGAATAAATATATTTTTCTTTTTTTAATTACGTTTTTGCTGGCTTGTTCTAAAAAAACAGCTCCGGTTATTTCTAAGGTTCCGTCAAAAGCAGAACCTGTTAAAGAGAAAGTAGAGAAAGCCGAACCGGAAAAGAAAGAAGTAATTTTACCACATTCCATAGCATTATTACTGCCTTTTTATTTGAACACCATTAATCCTGAAACTGCAGATCAGCAGCAGATAAACCGGGCTGCTTTAGCTTTGGATTATTATCAGGGTTTTAAGCTTGCGCTGGATTCTCTGGCAAAAAGCGGAACAGATTTTAAACTGAACGTTTATGATTCGCGTGAGCAGGAAATAATGCTTGTTAATCTGGCAAGATCCAAATCAGTTCAGGAAAATGATTTGATTGTGGGTCCGGTTTTTCCATCTTCTATAAAAATTTTCAACGATTTTTATAAGCCGGAAGATAAACTTCAAATATCGCCTTTGGCGGCCAGCACGCCTGATAATTACACGAACGCAAATTTGGTTACTATTAACAATACGGTAGACCAGCATGGCTGGAAAATTGCTGATTTTATTAATACAAATTACACTCCTTCCCAGGTAAATCTGGTTATAATAAATACTCAGAAATCTGATGATGAGAAATTTGCTGCGCCGATAAGAAAGTATATCAGATCATTATCTAACCGCGGTTTTTTGATTCACGAACGCCCGAATTCTATTGGTTTGGAAACTTTTTTAAACAGTGCATTAACCAATATTATTATTCTAACCTCTGATGAAAAAAGCTTTGTTTTACCAACCATAGATCGCTTATATAAGTTAAGTCAGTCTGGTTTTAGAATTGATTTATTTGGTCATCCAAACTGGATCAGGGCTCAGTTTTTAAACGTAGAAAAAATGCAGGCCTTAAACGCCAAAATTACAGCTTCCTATTTTATAGATTACAAATCTCCGGCAGTTAAAAAGTTTACTGCAGTTTACAGACAGCAATACGGCTTGGCGCCATCAGAATTTTCATTTAAAGGCTTTGACACAGGTTTTTATTTTGGAAAACTGCTTGGGCAATACGGAAAAGATTATCCAAAGCATTTAACGGATTTAGCATATGAAGGCTTGCACAATCGTTTTCATTTTCAAAAAGATCAACAAACCGGTTTCAGCAATGCTGAAGTTATGATGCTAAAATATAGCGGATTTGAATTGCAGGAAATACGATGAGAGAAGAGCAGCAATTAAAAACCTTTCACAAATTACTGGCAGAATATCCGGCTAACATGCCGCTCACTAAATTTCTCCCCGGATATTTTAAGAAAAATAAACAAATGGGATCTACCGACAGGCGAATTGCCAGCCGTTTGATCTATAATTATTTCCGTTTAGGTAAAGCAATGGAAAGCAGCGAATCTGCCGAGCGATTGTTTGCTGCTGAGTTTTTATGCAGTACAGAACCTAATCCGTTTCTGGCTCACTTTCGTGAAGATTATAATGAACGGGCAAGTTTAAGTTTAGATGCTAAGATTGATTATTTAACTAAAAAGGAATCATTCAGGTTAAAAGATGTATTTCCGTTTGTAGATAAAATTTCTGAAGGAATTGATCAGGAGCAATTTTTAAGATCATTTTTTAAACAACCAGATTTATATATCCGCATTCATCCCGGAAAGGAAAGTTTTGTTAAAGCTAAACTTGAAAATGCGGCAATCAATTTTACAATTATCTCTGAAACAACCATTTCATTACCTAACGGGACGAAATTAGAACAGGTTTTTTTAGATGGAGGTAAGCTAAATAAAATTGCGGGCAATTATTTGCCTTATGAAGTTCAGGATTTATCTTCACAGGAAACGGGCAATTTTTTTCAGCCCAACAGATATGAAAGCTGGTGGGACGCCTGCGCAGCTTCGGGTGGGAAATCTTTACTGCTTTTCAGTTTAGAGAAACATTTAAAATTGTTGGTTACAGACATCCGCGAAAGCGTGTTAAATAATCTGGACGAACGTTTTATTGGCGCCGGTTTTACAACCTACAAGAAAAAAGTGTTGGATCTTACGCTAAATCCCGATCCGTTCATGCATCATTACGAATTTGATGGGATAATTCTGGATGCGCCTTGTAGTGGTTCCGGAACGTGGGGAAGAACTCCCGAAATGATCAGTCAGTTTGAAGATTTTAAGATAAAAAGCTTTCAGAATCTACAGCGTTCTATTGTAGCCAATGTGGTTAAATATCTAAAACCCGGCAAGCCATTAATTTATATAACCTGTTCTGTTTTTAAAGCCGAGAACGAAGAAATTGTTAGTATTCTGGAAAAGGATTACGGTTTAATTTTGGAGTCGGCAAAAATCCTTAAAGGATATGAACATCGTGCAGATACCATGTTTGTGGCCCGCTTAATTAAGCCTGAAGCTTAATTATTAGAGACCGGTATTTGATCGGAAAAGCTTAATCGCGATAGCTAACAAAATAATACCAAATGCTTTCCGCATAATGTGTAAGCCGGTTGTGCCAAACATTCTTTCCAATCTTTCGGTATTTTTTAAAACGATGTAAACGAAGATCATATTGATGACAATTCCGACTACAATATTCTGTGTATCGTATTGAGATTTTAAGGAAAGGAGCGTAGTCATGGTGCCGGCGCCTGCAATTAATGGGAAAGCCAAAGG
>JBDTLL010000065.1:0-10654 GCA_039934815.1 Daejeonella sp.
GGAGTTCATGTTAAAATCGCTAAAAGCATATTAAACACCAATTACAATCGTTCTATTTTTGGAGGAACAATTTTCAGTGCGTCAGATCCTTTTTACGCACTTCTTTTTGATCAGCTTTTGCAGCGAAGAGGTTATAAAACCCGTGTATGGCTTAAAAGCGCCGAGATAAAATACTTAAAACCCGGCCGAACTCATTTATATTTCAGAATCAGTTTGAGCGAGGAAGATATTCTGGAAGCCGAAAACACGTTAAAAACCGTTGGCAAATTTGTAAAGTCGTTCCCCATGGAAATTACTAACAAAGACGGAGACGTTTGTGCAAAAGTGATTAACGAAGTTTATGTAAGAAATTTGTTTAGAGGAGAAGAAGATACGGTTGCATATTAGAAAGAAGTATGGCTACGAATATTAAAAAATTGATACTTGAAGGCGAAGGCATTTCACTTGATTTTAAAAATAGTATTACCAGTTGCGAAAAAATTGCCAAAACTTTAGTTGCTTACGCGAATAACAAAGGTGGAAAATTATTAATTGGCGTAGCAGATGACGGCAGAATTGTTGGCGTTAAAGCCGAAGAAGAAGAAAAATACATGATCAATAAAGCTGCGCATTTATATTGCAAGCCAGCTTTAGAACCAAAATTTGAAGAAATTTATATTGATGATAAAATAGTGTTGGTTGTAGATATCCGCGAAAGCGAAATGAAACCTCATTATTCTCTTTCTGAAGATAAAAAATGGTGGGTTTATATTCGTGTAAACGATAAAAGTGTGTTAGCAAGCAAAATTGTGGTTGATGTTTTAAAGCGGAGTCATAATGAACAGGGCGTTTTTATGCAATACTCAACAAATGAAGACGCTTTGTTAAAATATCTGAATGAAAACGAACGGATAACTGCCCGCGAGTTTAGCACCATGCAAAAATTGTCCCGGAGAAGTTCTTATCGAATTTTAGTGAATTTGATCTTGTCTGGATTGATAAAAATCCACACCAACGAAAAAGAAGAATATTACACGGCGTCCTGAAAGCATAATTTCGGAAATCATGTTAGCAAATTCAAAAAATAATTGAACTTTGCGCAAAGCTCTTTATGAAAGAATTCTACTCCCGGTACAAATTTCACTACAAAACCAATTTAAAATTAGCCATCCCGGTAGTAATTTCACAACTCGGCCATACGCTGGTTCATACTGCAGATAGCGTTATTGTTGGCCATTTTGCAGGCACCATTTCGCTGGCCGCAGTTTCATTGGTTAATAGTATTTTCACTGTCATTCTCGTAATAGGCATCGGTCTCTCCTATGGTTTAACTCCGCTAATTGCGCAGGAAAGTGCAAAAAAGGATTACAATGAATGTGGCAAACTATTATCAAACAGTTTAGCCATCAATGCCTTATCAGGAATTTTGCTTTACATGCTCGTGTATTTTGGCTCGCTGCAGGTTATAGACCGTTTAGATCAATCCGCAGAAGTGGTAAAGCAAGCAAAACCTTATTTAAACCTGCTTTCACTATCCATTATTCCATTGATGATTTTCATGACTTTTAAGCAATTTGCAGAAGGTCTGGGATTTACCAAACAAGCCATGATGATTTCAATTTGGGGAAACGTGTTGAATGTTTGTCTGGGAATTACGTTTGTAAAAGGCCTTTTCGGAATTGAGCCAATGGGAATTAATGGTGTTGGCTGGAGTACTTTGATAGACAGAACGCTAATGTCTGTTGTAATGTGCCTGTATGTCATCAAATCAAAGCATTTTAAGCCATATCTTCAATCTTTCGGGATGAAATTCGTAGATGCTTTTCGGAGCATAAACATCCTGCGGATCGGTGCGCCGGTAGCGATGCAATACACGTTTGAAGTTGGCGCTTTTAGCGGAGCCGCAATTATGATCGGTACTATTGGAGCAACTCAGCAGGCGGCACATCAGGTAGCAATTAATTTAGCTTCCATCACGTATATGATGGCGGGTGGAATTTCCGCGGCAGCCACAATTAAAACAGGCAATAATTTTGGCACCCGGAATTTTGTTCAACTCAGGTTATCGGCAATTTCAAGCTATCATATTGTGTTATTGTTTATGAGCATCGCAGCAATTTTATTTGTTGGTTTAAATCAATTATTACCCTGGATATACACTTCAGATACATCTGTGATAGCAATTGCAGCTCAGCTACTTATCATTGCCGGATTTTTTCAAATATTTGATGGTGCGCAGGTTGTCGGACTCGGCGTTTTAAGAGGAATGGGCGACGTTAATATTCCAACCCTAATCACATTCATCGCTTACTGGGTTATCGGTTTACCCGTCGGATACCTGGTTGGAATACAATTAGGTTATGGCGCTAACGGAATCTGGTTTGGCTTAACGCTTGGGCTTTTAGTTTCCGCAGGCCTGTTATTTATTCGATTTCAGAAGTTCAGCAAAAAGTTGCAACTAGCGGTATAAAAACAATTTAAGACGATTGTTCAACCGGAATTTCGTCTTTGTGCTCAACCAGCCAGCTTTTAAAACTTTTCAATTCTGGATTTAAACTTTTGCTGAAATCAATGTCCCTGGCTTTACAACAGGCTTCTTCAAAATCACGATTAAACTGGAACATATTTCCCAGATCGTCAGAACCCGGAAAACCTAAATTCCGATAATCTTCCGGCGACATTTCATTGTAATTTACATCAACGCCTAAAACATCAGACATCGCCGAGGCCATTTCACTTCCCGTTAACTGCTCGGCAGATATCCCAACTTTTTGTCCGATAAACTCTTGACCTTTTTTAAAAATGCCATAAGCACATTTGCCAATATCTTCTGCCGCCATGCTGCATAGTTTTTTATCGCCTAACGGGAAACTGATATACAATTTACCATCGGGTCCTTTTTGCGGTCCCATGCCGAAATGAATGAAATTATCCCAATAGAAACTGGTTATCAAAAAAGTTGTGGGTACGTCTTCGTCGGTAAAAAAATGTTCGCCTTCTCCTTTGGCATCAAAATGCGGAACTTTATAGTGTTCCATCAAAGTTGGCATCCGGTCATCATCTAATGAAATAAATTCGCGGGTATTCTCCAGGCTTGACCAAATGGCATGTTTTATATTTGCCGCTTTAGCTGCTTTAGCCATGTTTTCAATTTCTTTCAATTCCTTTTCAGGTGAAAAATGTTCCCAGAAAAAAGTGACGAAGTATGCGCCATGAGCTCCTTCTAATCCTTTTTTTAGGCTCTCAGGATCATCTATATTTACCTCAACAATTTCTGCCCCTAAATTTTCAAGTTCTTTAGCTTTATCAGAATTTTTATTTCTGGTAAATGCTCTGACAGTAAATTCTGAATCCGGGTCGTTTAAAATAGCCCGGGCTAATCCGCCACCTTGCGCTCCGGTAGCACCGGTAACGGCAATTATTTTTTTCTCAGACATGATTACTTTTCTTATAAAATTATCTAAAATTTTACAGGAATAATGAGCTAAATGCGGGCAATTTTGAATTTATAATGCACAAAAAAAGGCGGGTTATAACCCGCCTTTCTAGTTTATATATACTCAATTCTCTTACTTATAACCTTCGTGATGAACACTTTTAACTGCTCTACCGGAAGGATCATTCATTGTTTGGAACGACGCATCCCAGGCCAAAGCTTCCGGCGTGCTACATGCTACCGATTTTACCGATGGAACGCAGGATGCAGCTGAATCTGACGGAAATAATTCGGAGAAAATCGACCGATAGTGATATTCTTCTTTTGACATAGGCGGATGAATAGGGAAACGATATTTTGCATTCGCTAATTCGTCATCACTCACTTTTTGCTGAGCTGTTTCTTTCAAGGTATCAATCCAGTTATAACCCACTCCATCAGAAAACTGCTCTTTTTGTCTCCATACAACACTTTCCGGCAAATAATCTTCAAATGCTTTGCGCAGAATCCACTTTTCCATTTTGCCGTCAATGGCCATTTTATCTTTTGGATTTAAACGCATGGCCACATCCATAAATTCTTTATCTAAAAATGGTACGCGACCTTCAATTCCCCATGCCGCTAAAGATTTGTTAGCACGAAGACAATCATATAAATGAAGTTTGCCTAACTTTCTAACTGTTTCTTCATGAAATGATTTGGCATCGGGTGCTTTATGGAAATATAGATAACCACCAAACAGTTCGTCGGCACCTTCGCCGGATAAAACCATTTTTATGCCCATTGATTTAATAACCCGGGCCAGCAAATACATTGGCGTTGACGCCCGGATGGTGGTAACATCATATGTTTCCAAATGATAGATCACATCGCGTATAGCATCTAAACCTTCCTGAACAGTAAAATTTATTTCATGATGAATAGATTTTATGTGATCTGCAACTTTTCTGGCGGCTGCCAGATCCGGAGAACCCACTAAACCTACCGCAAAAGAATGCAACTGCGGATACCAGGCTGTTTGAGTGTCATTGGTTTCAACCCTTTTTGCAGCATATTTTTTAGTTATCGCAGAAATTATTGAAGAATCAAGCCCGCCGGAAAGTAAAACTCCATAAGGAACATCAGACATTAATTGTCTGTGAACAGCCGCTTCCAAAGCATCACGCAAAGTGTTAATGTTTGAGGTATTATTCTCTACGTTTTTAAATTCCGTCCATTCGCGTTTGTACCATTGTTTAGGTTCAGCACCTTCTTTGCTAAATAAATAATGCCCCGGAGGAAATTCTTTAATATGATTGCAAACTCCTTCTAAAGCTTTCAGCTCTGATGCAACATAAAATTGTCCGTATTTATCCCAGCCCATATAAAGCGGAATTATGCCCATATGATCCCTTGCAATTAAATAACAATCATTTTGCTTGTCGTATAATGCAAAAGCGAAGATGCCATTCAAATCTTCAATAAAAGCCGGACCTTTTTTTCTATATAAAGCCAGAATAACTTCGCAGTCGGATTTAGTCAAAAAATTATAGTCTGTTAAATCTTTGCGAAGATCCATATGGTTATAAATCTCGCCGTTTACGGCTAAAACTAAATTTTTATCATCGCTATACAAAGGCTGACCACCAGATTGCGGATCTACAATGGCAAGCCTTTCATGCGCTAACAGCACATTTTCATCGCAAAAAATACCTGACCAATCCGGTCCGCGATGTCTGATCTTTTTTGACATATCCAGCACCTGCGGACGTAATGCCTGCGCATCACCTTTAATATCAAATACAGCTATAATACCACACATTATTATTTCAAATTATAATTTAATACTCAGTTATACTCCCCAAATTTGAGAATGGCTAAATATAGATTTAATTATGAAAGTTCTATAATATCTGGCAAATATTTACATAATTTTTATTGTTGCTCTATAATTTTTAACAATAATTCAATTTCGGAGATAGCTTCCGGAACTAGTTTGTTTACAACATCCTCATCATATTCTGGCAGGTGTTCGATAATTTTGCAGATCCGGCCAAGTTCTTCCAGACCGGAAGTTACAGCTGTTCCATATAATTTATGCGCAGTTTCCTGTAAAGGCTTTAAATTTTTATCAATTAAATGATTGCTCAATTTCTCTGATGAAGTGATCAGTTCCTGCGAAGTCAGACTAAGCATTTGTTTGAAAACAACAGAATCATTGCCTATAAACTGTCTGATCTTTTCGGGATTAAAGTGTACCATTTTCATTTCAACTTCAGCAAGTATTTCAGTTTCGTCAGTTACCTGGTAAATCCATTTATTGAACATTTGGGCCAACGTTTCTTCAATAACAGGTTTGGAAATAAAATCATCCATACCAGAAGCTAAACATTTTTCCTTTTCGCCCTTTACATTGCCGGCTGTTAACGCAATTATGGGAACATCTCCATGAGTCATTTTCCGGATACATTCTGTAGCTTCATAACCATTCATTTCCGGCATTTGAACATCCATCAAAATCATGTCCGGCATTTTGCCTTCACATAAAATTACAGCTTCTTCTCCATTAATAGCTTCCTGGATAATAGAATTAGGTGCAATTCTGCTGATTAATGTTTTGGCGAGCAGCATGTTTACTGCATTATCTTCTGCAATTAACACTCTTATTGGTGCAAATTCAGTGTTAGCGGTAAAAATAGGTTTAACGCTTTCCTTACCATTTTCAATTTTATGTAGTCGGGAAAGTGAATTATACAAATCCTGAATTTTAATTGGCTTTACCAATCTGTGATTTACGTTTAATTCGTCGCATGCTTTAATCAGTTTTTCATCATCTGATGAGCTGTGCAATAATACGATTGGTAAAGCATCAAAATTATCACGGATTTTTCGGATGGTTTCAATTCCATCCATTAAGGGCATATGATAATCCATAATGATTACATCATATTCATTCCCATATGACAAGTAATTCAGCGCTTCAATTCCGTCTTTAGCTTCGTCGGATTTGATATTCTTTAGCAAGAACATCTCTTTTAATATTAACCGGTTGTTTTGATTATCATCAACAATTAATACCTTTTTTATCTTATCTATATTTTCCCATCTAATTGGTTCTCCTTCTTCAGAATCTAATTCCAAATCGAAATAAAATATACTTCCCGAACCAAAAGTGCTTTTGAGATTTAATTTACTTCCCATTAAATCAAGCAATTTGTTAGAAATGGTCAGTCCTAAACCTGTTCCTCCATACTTTTTAGTGGTAGAACCATCTTCCTGCGAAAACGCTTCAAAAATCTTTTCCAGTTTGTCTGGCTTTATGCCGATGCCTGTATCTCTAACTTCAAACCTATATCTGGTTTTGCCGCTTTCAGTTGTTCCAAATGTTTCAATTTTAAGTTCGATTTCGCCGAAGTCAGTAAACTTAACAGCATTACCTAATAAATTAACCAGAATTTGTTTAAGCCTTAGGTCATCTGCAAAAATAAATCTTGGAATAGAGGGCGTTATATTTAATAAAATCTCTAAACCTTTGCTTTGCGCCTGGTACGTAATAATATCAGTCGCTTGACTTCCTGTTTCGTACAGATCGCACTTTACGATATCCAGTTCTAACTTTCCGGCTTCAATTTTTGAGAAGTCCAGAATATCATTGATTATATTTAATAAAGCGTTACCAGATTGATTTATGATGGATATATATTGTTTCTGAGTTTCATCCATATCAGTTTTCATCACCAGATCTGTAAAACCAATAATTCCATTTAAAGGAGTTCTGATTTCATGACTCATATTTGCCAAAAACTCAGATTTTGCCACACTTGCCTGTTCTGCCATAATCTTGGCACTTTTTAATTCTTCCCTTTGTAAACAAGCTTTAGTAATATCCTGGGTAAACATCATGATTCCACCAATGGATCCATCAAAAAGATACCACGGTCTTACCTCCCATTTTACATACTGATCGACATCCCAACCTTCCGGCCTCCAAACATCTTCATCTCTCTTTTCGATTGCTCCAGCCAGACATCTTGCATGAATATCTTTCCAATCCTGACTAACATTTGGAAATACTTCATAATGCGACAGACCTATTATATCTTTTTCTTCAAGTCTATATTCTTCTTTCCAGCGATTACTAGTTGCCACGTATTTAAGCTCTGTATTTAACATGGCTACAGCGGCAGGAGCGTTTTCAACAAATGCCTGCAAACGGGATCTCTCTAATGCAATTGCTTTTTCAGCATTTTTGCGTTCAGAAATATCCTGAATTACAGAATAAACAGACTCCATTCCATCATCATCAATAAATTTAATTCCATTTAATAAAATGGGAATCAGGCTGCCGTCTTTGTGAATATATTCCTTTTCGTAAGGTCCGTAACAGCAGGTATTGAATAAAGATTCTTTATGAAATGCTTCCTGATCATCGTATTTTGCGGGAGTAACATCCCAATGACTTAACTGGCGATATTCTTCTTCGGTATATCCAATTAAATCATACAAGGCCTTATTTCCATCTATAAATTTTCCGTCCGAAAACCGATTTATAGCGATTCCCATCGGAGAAATCTCAAAAAAAGACCTGAAGCGACTTTCGCTTTGTAATAATAATTCTTCTTTATGCTTTAAATCAGTGATATCTCTGCCAATTGCAAATAAATTTCCGCTTTCGGGTTCTCGGGTGGCAATCCATTGGATTATTTTATAATCGTTGTTACTCTGCTTTAACCTGTGGGCGAAATTGATGGTGAACCCGCCTTCAGCCAGTTTACTTATCTCGTTATTAACTTCTTCTAAATCATCTGAATGAATTAAATCAAAGTAACTAGTTTTCAATAGGTAACTTTCCTCCCATCCCAACACATTCGAAAATGCAGGATTTATCTTTTTAAAAAATCCGTCTGTTCCGGCAATGCAGATTAAATCATTGGAAATTTTAAATATATTTTCGAAATTCTCTAACTCCTTAAACGTGCTTCTTTTTTGAATGAGCGTTGAAACTTCAACAGCAAGTATTTCCAAAATCTTTATCTGATTATCCGATAATTTATTTGGCTGATTATCTATTACGCAAATAGTCCCCAGTGCAAACCCTTTAGAATCTATAAGTGGCACCGCAGCATAAAATACAATATGTGGCTCCTGAGTTACCAGAACGTTATCGAAAAACCGATCATCCTGGCGGGCATCTTCAATTTCCAAAAGCTCATTATGCATGATGGTATATTGGCAAAAAGCCATTTCCCGAGGCGTTTCCCGCACATTAATTCCTCTCCGGGATTTGAACCATTGTCTGTTTTCATCTAATAATGTTATTAGTGAAATGGGCATATTGCATGCAAGAGAAGCAAGCTCGGTAAGGCGTTCAAATTCTGCTTCTATCTCAGTATCTAAAATATAGTAGTTCTTTAAAGCCTGAATTCTTTCAACTTCGTTTTCTGGTAGCGGATATTCTTTGTTCATATTTATTGAGGCTGACACTTTAATATATTCCAAATATCTAATGTCAGTTTTAGATCTTACACTGGGTTTTACTACACAATTTGGTACAGATTTATTCCCAATTTATTTTTAATAAATACGAGAAAATGCACCATTATGTTTCTAAAAACAGCTTTAATGTGTTTTATTCCTATAAGTTAAGTATTTAATGTAGTTAATTAAATGAATACAAAATGTGAAAAATGTTTACACAATTGAGTAAGTATTTTTTGCCTTTAGATTAAGCTATTTATCGAACTAGCAATTTTTTGTAATTTTCATGAACCTATTTAAACAAACTATTATGAATCAACGAGTACTTTTATACGCATTTGCCGGAGTTATGGTATTATTTTTTCTGTTCTCGATCTATCTTTTGATGGTAACATTAAACAATCCGTATTTATACAGATAATTTGGATTAAATTTTACTTTCAATGTATTTTGATGGATTTACAGCAGTTCAATTTTCAAAATTGAATTTGCGAATATTCTATGGAACTGATCCTGTAAAATCGGACAAAAAAAAATCAGCACTTAAATGCTGACTCCAAAATTATATTTTCTATAGTTTTAATTTTCCGGTGAAACCTGTTCGTACGAAATTGAATTTACAGGTATTTTGATTTCATTAAAGATCTGAATTGCCATTTTCTTCAATCGGTCGTTATGATCCGTTAAACGATCATTTATGTCCATGTATCTGATTAAATCTCCGGTTCTAAGATCCATAAACCGGTACTTTACAAAATGTTGCTTTTCCATAAATGTAAAAATACGCTTTATTTTGCGGAAAATGCGTATATCGCACGAATTTGATACTAACTGTACAAATCCAGAGCAATCCTATAGGTGTTGCAATGTGCATTAACGATATCCTGTATACGCGGTGAATATCCGCCGCCCATACTTATCTGCAATGGTATTTGTAAATCGAAACAAGTTTTAATAACCATCAAATCGCGTTGTTTACAACCTTCTCTGGTAAGAGACAATTTTCCCAGAGCATCGGTTGCTAAAACATCTACACCCGCTAGATAGAACACGAAATCCGGATTAAACTCCTTAAATAATTTATCAAGATGATGTTCCAAAATGTTGAGATATGTTTTATCATCAGTGCCATCTTCCAATCCAATATCTAAGTCGGACTTTTCCTTCCTGAATGGAAAATTCTTTTCCGCATGCATGGAAAAAGTAAATACTTGTGGATTGTCCTTAAATATTTGAGCAGTTCCATTCCCCTGGTGAACATCAAGGTCGATAATTAAAATTTTCTCGGCAAAACCTTTGTTCAAAAGATAGTTAGCAGCAATTGCCTGGTCGTTTAAAAGGCAAAAACCTTCACCCCAATTTGTGCCTGCGTGATGCGTGCCTCCGGCAATGTTAAACGAAACTCCAAATTCTCTGGCAAATAGACTGGATTGAACAGTACCAGAGGCAATGCGTGTCTCCCGGCTAATTAATTCTGTTGTTAATGGGAATCCGGTTCTGCGTATTTCCTGAGAACTCAGATTCATATCTCGCAATTTTTGCCAGTAGTGGGTATCATGAGTTAATTCAATTAAACTTTCGTCTAAAACAGGAGGCTCAAACAGATTTTCAGCATGTATTAAACCTTCATGTAAAAGCTGACCGGGAATAAGTTCATACTTGCCCATCGGAAAACGATGTCCGGCTGGCAGAATATGTATGTAACTGGGATGATAAGCGATTTTAAGCAAATTAGCTGATATAAGGAGTTTTTGCCTCTATTTTAGATAGCTTTAAATTATT
>JBDTLL010000066.1:0-10614 GCA_039934815.1 Daejeonella sp.
ACCTTCGTTCGGCTATGTGTATATACCCTGCAAATCGTAAAGTGTTTTTAATAAAATGAAAGAATAGTTATGTGTTTAAACATTATTAGATAAAGTCTGTTCAAAATGTAAATCTGCAATTTGCAGAACTAATTTTATATTATGAACAAGCTTTTTCAACCTCTACAAATAAAAAATATCCAGTTAAAAAATCGCATGGTCGTTTCACCAATGTGCCAGTATTCAAGCGAAGATGGTTTTGCTAACGATTGGCATTTGGTGCATTTAGGGAGTCGTGCCGTTGGCGGTGCAGGTTTAATTATTGCCGAAGCCAGCGCTGTTTCGCCCGAAGGGAGAATTACACCTTCTGATCTTGGAATTTGGAAAGATGAACATATCGAAAAATTAAAACAGATAACAGAATTTATTCATAAACAAAGTTCTGTTGCAGGAATCCAGTTGGCGCATGCCGGAAGAAAAGCAAGCTGCAATACTCCCTGGGATGGTGGCAAGCAAATTTCTGCTGTAGATGGAGGCTGGAAACCTGTTGCTCCTTATGCAATTCCTTTTCGCGATGGAGATGTAACGCCGCATGAATTATCCCTAAAGGAAATTGACGAGCTCGTAAATAATTTTAAATCCGCAGCGGTAAGAGCACTTAAAGCCGGATTTAAACTGATTGAAATTCATGCTGCTCATGGATATCTGATCAATTCTTTTCTCTCACCATTAAGCAACAAAAGAGAGGATGAATATGGTGGAAGTTTTGAAAACCGTATCAAATTTCTTATCAGGATTACAGACGCGGTGAATGAAGTTTGGCCGGCTGATTTACCTTTATTTGTACGGATTTCTGCTGTTGATTGGGCAGACAATGGCTGGACAATTGAAGACTCGGTTAAGCTGTCATCCGTGCTTAAAACGAAAAGTGTCGATTTAATCGATTGTTCATCCGGCGGTCTGGTAAATTATGCTAAAATTGAAAGCGGCCCGGGCTACCAGGTTCCATTTGCTGATGCCGTTAAATCTGGTGCCGGAATTATGTCTGGAGCAGTAGGCATGATCACCAATCCGGAACAAGCTGAACAGATTTTGGAAGAAGGTAAAGCAGATCTGATTTTCATGGCCAGGGAGTTTTTGCGTGAACCTTATTTTCCGCTCAATGCGGCTAAAACTTTAGGAGAAGATATTTATTGGCCGGTGCAATATGATCGTGCGAAGTAAAAGTTGAAGAAGTAAAGCATTTACGTTCTTATACAACGAACAAAACTTCATGTAAAATAAAAGGCCGTTCTAATTTGAACGGCCTTCTTTTATTAACTAAGTAAGTTTTTCCAGCTTACCAGCTTTCCAATTATATTTTCCAGATCTGCCGCAGCAACCCTTTCCTGTTCCATGCTATCGCGATGACGAATAGTTACGGTTTGATCTTCTAAAGTCTGATGATCGATTGTGATACAGAAAGGCGTTCCAATAGCATCCTGACGGCGATAGCGTTTACCAATAGAATCTTTTTCATCATACTGCATGTTAAAATCCAGTTTCAAAAGGTCCATAATTTCTCTGGCTTTTTCGGGCAAACCATCTTTTTTGGTCAAAGGCATAATGCATGCTTTTACCGGTGCCAAAGCAGGATGTAAATGTAAAACCGTACGTGAGTCTTTTTTCTCGTCGGTACTTAAATCCTGTTCTTCAAAAGCATTACACATGGTTAATAGAAACATGCGGTCAAGCCCGATGGAGGTCTCAATAACGTACGGTATGTAATTCCCGTAAGGTTTGCCTTCTTCATTCAATTCATTATCAAAATATTGCATTTTCTTTTTAGAAAATTGCTCATGCTGACTTAAATCGAAATCTGTGCGACTGTGAATTCCTTCAACTTCTTTAAACCCGAAAGGAAATTCAAATTCAATATCCACTGCTGCATTTGCATAATGCGCTAATTTGGCGTGATCATGATATCTGTATTTTTCTTGCGGAGTTCCTAAAGCTAAATGCCATTTTAAACGCATTTCTTTCCAGTAAGAATACCATTTCATTTCTGTGCCGGGGCGAACAAAGAATTGCATTTCCATTTGCTCAAACTCACGCATACGCATGATGAACTGACGGGCAATTACTTCATTTCTAAAAGCTTTACCAATCTGGGCAATTCCAAAAGGGATTTTCATCCGTCCGGACTTTTGCACATTTAAAAAGTTAACAAAAATTCCCTGAGCGGTTTCGGGGCGAAGATAAACCTCATCTGCACCTTCTGCCATGGCTCCCATTTGGGTGGAAAACATCAGGTTAAACTGGCGCACATCGGTCCAGTTTCTGGTTCCCGAAATAGGGCAAACGATTTGATGTTCTTCAATTATCTCTTTTAAACGAGGTAAATTATCAGCCTTTAAAGCTTCATCTAAATCATGCTGAAGTTTTTCTGCTTTATCTGTTTTTCCGTCTTTTTCATAACGGGCAATTTTATCTTCTATCAGATTATCTGCACGATAACGCTTTTTTGAATCCTTGTTATCGATCATCGGATCTGCAAAACCGTCAACGTGTCCACTGGCTTTCCACACTTTTGGATGCATAAATATGGCGGAATCAATTCCGACAATATTTTCATGCATTTGCACCATACTTTTCCACCAGTAGGTTTTTATATTGTTTTTTAATTCTGCTCCCAGCTGACCATAATCATACACGGCGCTTAAACCGTCATAAATTTCGCTCGACTGAAATACAAAGCCATACTCCTTTGCATGACCGATTACATTTTTAAAAAGTTCGTCGTTGTTCTTGCTCATATTGCCGCAAATATAAAAGAACAAAACTATAAGTAGGGTTCTAAATCAACACATAAGTTCAAATACCACACCGATGCATCAAATTTTTAAAAATTTTAACTAAAACTTTGAAATGCGCTTATTGTTAAGCACTTAGAACATAAGGTCTAAGTTTTATTTAACTAATTTAATTATGAAAAAAATAATAACTACAGTCTTATTGGCAGGATTAGGAATTCTGACAAGCAGTGCCCAAACGCAAAAAGGGAATGTTATGTGGGGTGCGAGTGTAAGTAACATTGGACTTGATTTCCAAAAGGGAAATACAGGGTTTAGTTTAGATCTGACGCCCAAAATAGGGTATTTTATAAAAGATGATCTGGCAGTGGGTCCCGAGGTTCTTATTGGGTTGAATACAAACTCTGGTTCAACAGTTTTTAATTATGGTGTTGGTGGCTTCGGGAGATATTTTTTAAGCCCTTCCGGAACAACTTCAGTTGGAAAAGGTTCCAGGTGGTTTTTAGAGGCCAATGCAGGTTTAACCGGAACCAACGTGAAAATTAAAGGTTCTTCATCCAGTAATACCAATGGATTGGGAATCGGTTTCGGTCCCGGGCTTTCCTATTTTATAACTGACAGAATTGCCCTGGAAGGTTTATTGAAATACAATCTTGGAGTTGGATTCGGTAATTCTACCACAACCAATCGCTTAAACCTTGGAATAGGTTTTCAAATTTATCTTCCCGGCAAAGGTTTAATGGACCGTGTTTCTGAATAACGAGAATTTAAAAATTCTTTTACACAAACTGCTTTACTCATTTTACTTCAATCAACTAAAAATTAATATAACTTCGACCTTTCTATATTTTAGAACTAAAAGTTCAGATTATCCTTGATTTAAGAATGCGTTTGAAGTAAAATGAGTATTCAGGTTAAAAACATTACCAAATTATACGACCAGCAAAAGGCAGTTGACGGAATTAGTTTTTCCGCTAAAAGCGGGAGTGTATTGGGTTTTCTTGGTCCAAACGGAGCCGGAAAATCAACCACCATGAAAATTCTAACCTGTTATATTTCTCAAACCTCCGGCAAAGCCGAAGTGTGTGGGTTTGACGTGAATGAAAACCCCATGGATGTTAGACGAAATATCGGGTATCTGCCGGAACATAATCCTTTATATCTTGATCTGTATGTAAAAGAAGCGCTGGATTTTGTAGCCGGAGTACATCAAATCGAGAATAAAAAACAGAGAATTCAACAAGTTATTGAAATGACGGGTTTGGGTGACGAGCAAAACAAAAAAATAAATGCGCTCTCCAAAGGTTATCGTCAACGCGTTGGTTTGGCGCAGGCCATTTTACATGATCCTAAAGTTTTAATTCTGGATGAGCCAACTTCGGGTTTAGATCCAAATCAAATTATTGGAATCAGAAAGCTAATTTTGGAACTTGGAAAAACCAAGACAGTAATACTTTCTACACATATTATGCAGGAAGTTGAAGCAATTTGCGATCAGATCATCATTATTAATAAAGGTAAAATTGTGGCTGATGATACGTTGAAAAATCTGAAAGACAATAGTTCCGGGAAAACGTTAGAACAAATTTTTATCGGCCTGACCAATTAAAATATTTTAATAACTGATTTTAATCACGCTGTTTTAAAGCTTTTTTGCTTTAGGTGTTAATTGTACTAATTTCGACCACAGAATATAAATTATTAAAGTGTTAACTATTTTAAGCAAAGATCTTTCTGATTTTTTCAATTCGTTGGTTGCCTATATAACCATTGGAATTTTCCTTTTAGTTACCGGGCTTTTTCTTTGGGTTTTCCCCGATTCAAGCATTTTAGATTACGGTTACGCCGGATTGGACAGCCTTTTTAATGTGGCGCCCTACATTTTCATGTTTTTAATTCCGGCCGTAACCATGAAATCTTTGGCCGAAGAAAGAAAAGAAGGTACTTACGAATTATTAGCTACCAGACCATTAAGCGAATGGCAAATTGTATCGGGTAAGTTTTTGGCAAGCTTTGTTATTGTTTTGCTTACGCTGATACCAACTTTAATTTACTATTTCACAGTTTATAATTTGGGTGCTACGCCAGGAAATATAGATTCGGGCGCTGTTATAGGTTCTTATATTGGTTTACTTTTACTTGGCGCCGCATTTACTTCAATCGGCATTTTTGCATCTTCTATTAGTAAAAATCAAATTATCTCTTTCGCGATAGCGGTATTTTTATGTTTTTTCGCTTTCAGCGGATTTGATTCTTTTAGTCAGTTGCTTTCTTTGCAATCCGTCGGATCTACCATCACAGCTTTCGGAATTAACGAGCATTACCAGTCTATGAGCCGGGGTGTTTTAGATACGCGTGATCTGGTTTATTTTTTAAGCTTTATCGCGTTATTTCTGGTCTTAACTAATTTAATACTGAGAGGTCGGAAATGGTAAATACACGTTCTAAAGATTTCAAGCAATTTGGATTGGTTTTATTGGGAATATTACTTGTTAATTTAATTTCCTCTTTTTTCTTCGCGAGAGTAGATTTTACAAAGGATAAGCGATACACCTTATCTGATATTTCTAAAAATCTGGTTTCCAATCTCGATGATAATTTACATGTAACCGTTTATCTGGAAGGAGAATTTCCGGCAGGATTTAAACGCCTTCGGAATTCAACAAAAGATTTACTTGTAGATCTAAAGGCCTATTCTGGCGGAAAACTACAGTTCGATTTTATAAATCCATCAGCAGGAGATTCTAAAACGCAGGAAAGTTCCTACCAGCAATTAATGGAAAAAGGAATTGAGCCAACCAATTTAAGTGTGAAAACGGAAGAAGGTCTTTCTCAAAAAACAATCTTTCCGGCGGCTTTGATCACGTATAAAGGCAGACAGTTTCCTGTGAAGTTATTGCAGAGCAGGGCAGGAGCATCACCCGAAGAAGTCTTAAATAATTCAGTTCAAAATTTAGAATATGCTTTTGTTAGCGCTATAAAAAAAGTCACCTCAGGCGGAAAAGCCAGAATTGGGTTTACAGAGGGCAATGGCGAACTATCTGATTTGCAGCTGAATGACGCCATGAAATCATTGGAAGATGGTTATGAAGTTGGCCGGGTAGATCTGAATGTAATTCCGTTAGCCGGAATGGATAAGTTAAAGCTTTTGATTATTCCGAAACCTGATAAGCCTTTTACGGAAGCTGAAAAATTTAAAATAGATTATTTTGTGATGAATGGCGGCCGGGTTTTCTGGGCCATTGATCAGGTAAATGCCGAGCTGGATAGTTTGCGGGGAGCAGGAGAACAACTGGCTTTCCCGAAAAAGTTAAATCTGGATGATATTCTGTTCAAATATGGAGCAAGAATTAACTACAACCTGGTTGCGGATATGAATTGCGTTCAAATTCCGGTGAATGTTGGAAAAGTTGCCGGACAAGGTCAGATTCAATTGGTGCCATGGTTATTTTATCCAATTTTTATTCCCACTTCAAAATTGCCTGTTGTTAAAAATCTGGATGGAATCAGAAGCGAATTTGCAAGCACAATTGACTTGATTGATGTAAAAGGAATACGGAAGGATGTGATTTTAAGTACGTCGCCATTTAATCGTGAAATAGAAGCTCCAACGTTATTATCCTTGCAGATGGTTGAACAGGAACCTGATCCGGCAACTTTTCAGAGTGCTCCAAAGCCAGTAGCCGTTTTATTAGAAGGTTCGTTCCCATCAAATTTTAAAAACAGACCCATCCCGGAAGGTATTGAGCAGAATGTAAAAATCCCCGAAAAGGGAAAACAGACAAAAATGATCATTATGGCCGATGGAGATATTTTGAGAAATCAAATCAGCAGTACCGATGGTTCGCCATTTCCCTTGGGTTATGATCGATATACCCAGCAACAATACGGCAATAAAAATTTTCTGTTAAATGTTGCCGACTATCTTACTGACGATTCCGGAATTATTGAGTTGAGAAATAAAGAAGTTAAAATGCGACTGCTTGACAGAGCCAGAATTAAAAGCGAAAAAACATTTTGGCAGGTAATTAATCTGGTTGTGCCGTTGATTATGTTGATAGTTTTTGGCATTTTTCAACATTATTACCGCAGACGAAAGTATGCCCGTTAATTTTTATATTTTTGAAGCTGGTACAAAATCTAAGTTTTTTTACCGTTACTTTATTACCTATACAAATCAAATACTATTCAAGATAAGAAAATGAGATTTATTGTTTCAACATCCACTTTGTTAAAGCAGTTGCAGGCTGTAAATGGTGCGTCAAGCAGCAGTACCGTTTTGCCAATTCTGGAAAACTTTCTTTTTGAAATAAAAGATGGGATTCTGACAATTTCTGCAACCGATCTGCAAACCAGCATGACAACTACACTTCCCGTAGAATCTAAGGAAGATGGTAAAGTGGCAATTCCTTCAAAAATCTTATTGGAAACTTTAAAAACGCTTCCAGATCAGCCGATTTCTTTTTCTGTTGATGACAGTACTTTTTCTATTGAGATTAGTGCAGGCGATGGAAAATATAAACTGAGTGGCGAGAATGGTGAAGATTTTCCAAAGATCCCCGCTGTAGAAAATGCTTCTTCAGTAAGTATTTCGGCGCCGGTTTTAGCAGAAGCAATTAATAAAACATTATTTGCGGTTAGCAATGATGAACTTCGTCCGGCAATGACTGGTGTTTACTGCCAGTTAAGCCCGCAGCATGTTACATTTGTTGCTACAGATGCGCATAAATTGGTTCGTTACCGTCGTTTAGATGCAAAATCCGACTCGGCAACTACTTTTATTCTGCCCAAAAAAGCATTAACGTTATTAAAATCATCATTACCTGCAGACGATGTTCAGGTTGCAGTAGAATTTAACAGCACAAGCGCCTTTTTCCGCTTTGGGAATATCAACCTGATTTGTCGTTTAATTGATGAGCGTTACCCGGATTACGAAGCCGTAATTCCTCAAAATAATCCTAATAAATTAATTATTGACCGGAGTTTATTTTTAAACTGCTTACGTCGTGTGGTTATTTTCGCAAACAAAACAACTCATCAGGTTCGCTTAAAGATTGCAGGAAGTGAATTAAATATATCTTCTGAAGACATTGATTTTGCTAACGAAGCGCATGAAAGATTAACTTGTCAGTACGAAGGTGAGGATATGGAAATTGGCTTTAACGCGAAATTTTTGATTGAAATGTTGAATAATTTGGGCGGTGATGAAGTTTTATTAGAAATGAGCACGCCAAATCGTGCCGGTTTATTAATGCCTCAAAGTCATGATGAAAATGAAGAAGTTTTGATGCTGGTTATGCCGGTAATGCTTAATACATACGCGTAATTAAATTTTTTAAAAATAATTAAACCCTTAAACTGTATTAGTTTGAGGGTTTTTTATTGTCAAGATCAAAGTACAACTGACATCGTTTTTTAAATAAAAACTAAAATTATCACCTTATATCTATTTTTGAACTCATTTAAACATTAAACATTTTGGATTTAGTAAGCAGCATAATAGATTTTATACTTCATATTGATAAACACCTGATTGAGATTGTTCAGAATTATCAAACCTGGACATATCTGATAATTTTCCTGATCATATTTGCCGAGACAGGTTTTGTGGTTACACCGTTTTTACCCGGTGATTCATTGCTATTTGCTATTGCGGCATTAATAGCCAAAGGTGGTACAGGATTGGATATTTTTTTAATGGGGTTTTTGTTGTCAATTTCTGCAATTGCAGGAAATACGGTGAACTATTACATGGGTAATTACCTTGGGCCGAGGGTATTTAAGCCTGAAAACAAAATTTTAAAACTCGATTATTATTTAAAAACACAGGCATTCTTTACAAAACATGGAGGTAAAGCGGTTATTTTTAGTCGTTTTTTACCAATTTTCAGAACCATAGCTCCATTTGTGGCTGGCGTAGGAGCCATGCCAATTGGCCGGTATACGCTTTATAATATAATCGGAGGTGTATCCTGGGTAGTAAGTTTTCTGGCGCTGGGTTATCTTTTCGGCAATATTCCGGTGATAAAACAAAATTTCACACTGGTAATTGTAGCTATAATTCTGCTTTCAATTGTCCCCGCTATTTACGCTGCAGTTCAATCCAGATTTAAAAAGAAAAGAGTGAGCTAATTATTTTTAACAGAAAGATTACATATACACTACATGAAATTCCGGCGCTTGGCGCCGGAATTTATATTTTTGCGCAGAATTATTGAGTGATGGCATAGATTTGGTTGAAACAGCTCTTTAAAATTATTATTTAACCCAAAAGAGTTGTGGAAGTTACCGGCGGCATTTTAGATTTCATCATCCATATAGATCTGTACTTGATCGAAATCGTTAGCCACTATAAAAAGTGGACATATGTTATTCTTTTTCTAATCATTTTTGCTGAAACAGGCTTTGTGGTGACGCCCTTTTTGCCCGGAGATTCGCTTTTATTTGCCGTGGGCGCTTTAATAGCGAAAGGAAATACTGGTCTGGATATTTATTTGATGGCCTTGCTGTTAATTATCGCCGCTATTACGGGCAATTCATTAAATTATTACCTTGGAAGTATTTTAGGTCCGAAAGTTTTTAAGCCGCACAATAAGATATTGAAGCTTGACTATTACGTTAAAACCCAGGAGTTCTTTAATAAACAGGGAGGTAAGGCAGTAATTTTTAGCCGATTTCTTCCAATTTTCAGAACGTTAGCACCTTTTGTGGCCGGTGTTGGTAAGATGAATTTTGGCAGGTTTACGTATTATAATGTTGTGGGAGGAATTCTATGGATAGTAAGTTTCCTGGGACTTGGTTTTGTGTTTGGAAATATTCCGGTAATAAAACATAATTTCACTTACGTGATGATTGTAATTATTATTTTGACAATTATTCCGGCTATAATTGCAGGTATAAAAACCAGAAGAGATATGAGAAAGGGAATTTAATTCTCGTTCCGTCCAATAATTTTTCCTGTCTGGTAAAGTTTTTCTTCTTTATCAGCCGAGTTGCGCTCTTCATCACTTTGGTTTTTTCTGCTTAAATGTTTAAGATCCGGCTGACCGGCATCCACCCAGGCAGAAAACCAAAAATTCCCAATTGATTTAATAGAAGAGCGCATCTGAGTCTCAACCATTCCATTTAGCAAAATATGATAAGCTGTAGAATATTCTTCCGAATATTGTTTTATTACGAGTCCGTTTCTTTCGCTAAAAGCATACTTATTATCTGATGGAAAACTTTTGCTAAGTCTCGATTCAATCTCTAAAACCGAATCTTTTAACTGGTAAGTATGCTCAACAATTTTCCAGGCTTCTTTCAAAGGGTTTTCAATGTATTCGGCTCTGCCTACATAATAGTCATAATTGTCAGAGAATAATTCCGGTAAGCGACTTTCCCAGAATGCGTGTATGCCCACCTGATTTGTTAATTGACCGTTGTAATTTTCTGTGGTGTGTAGTGGAACGTGCGCATCGGCAATATAATGACCTATATCTGCGGAGTATTTTAATATTTTAGCTGAGTCGCGAGTTTCAAACGCCTTTACCAAAGAATAATATGTTCTTTCAATTTGCCAGGGAACAATCCCATTGGAAGTAATTGTTTTTACACCATATTTTTCTGTTGCATCTTTCCACTTTTTGGGCAAACTATCAAACGGCGAAGTTCCATAGCGGTCTGCATCTAAAAAGTGTCTGGGAGCTTCCAGCGAATCTGAATATCTTCTCTTATCCGGATCAACGGCATGAACAGTTAAATAGTCAATATTGCTTTTATAGAATTTAATCATTCCTTTCGGGAGAGTAAAAACGGCAAGTCTGTTAATTCGCTGGTGAGCAAAAAATCCCCATGAGGAAAA
>JBDTLL010000067.1:0-10419 GCA_039934815.1 Daejeonella sp.
AGACTTTTTTCATCAAAAGTTGCCGGATTGCCGTTGCTCTTATTGTAAACCCATAAAAACTCGGGCACGCTTACATTTTCTGATCCTATTTTTACAAGAGTTTGAGCCTGGGCAGTAAATACATTGCAAAGGATAAATAAGGCAAAAAAGGGTTTTCTCATGTAGAATACAAAATGGCTTTAGGCTAACGTATTTTGGCCTAAGTTAGTCTTTTGAGATAACAGGTATATCTTTTTAACTCTTTTTAACAGATAAAATTTCATCCATAAATACGATGATTAAATTTCATCAATAAATTGAAAGCAATTAGTTTATGGGATACTATATTTGCTGAAATAGACCAATTCACCAAACTGTTACCATGTCTAACCTATTGAGCCAGGATATTGCCGCATTAAAATTATTGATGAATGATGATTTGTATCAGATCAGCAATGAGATTTTAGAGGTGAAAACTGCGCCGGAAAAACCAAAGCTTACACAAAAAATAGAATCAGAGGTTGAGGAAATTAAACCTGCAATAGCAACTGATTTTAATTATATCGGTGAAAATAATAAATACTTTTTGGTGCTGGTTGACGATAAAATTCACACAACCATCAGCTCGGCACATAAAGATATGCTGCTAAAAATTATGCAGGCAAAAGGTATGGAACTGCGGGATATGGCTGTGATGAATATCGATAAATATTACGATGTAAAATTCGAAGCTTTAAAATCTTTCTTTGTATGCAGCAAGCTGGTTTTATTCGGAATTTCACCTGCTCAAATAGGTTTACCAAATCTGGTGTTGAATAAAATTGAGAGTTTTAAAGGAGTTAAAATACTTTGTGCTAACAGCTTAACAGAAATGCAGAATGATGTTTCTAAAAAACGTGATTTCTGGAACGTGATGAAATCGTTTTAAATGGATTTAATTTTCGCTACAAATAACCAGCATAAGCTGGAAGAGGTTCAAAGCCTGATTGGCAATTCCTTTAATCTTAAAAGTTTAACAGATATTGGCTGCACAGATGAAATTCCTGAAACCGGAATTACCTTCAGGGAAAATGCCAGTCAGAAAACCCATTATATTCTTGAACGATATAATCAAAATTGTTTTGGAGATGATTCCGGTTTAGAAGTTGACGCCTTAAATGGCGAACCGGGAGTTTATTCAGCAAGGTATTCCGGAAGTCGCGATTTTAACGATAATGTGGATTTGGTATTGGATAAACTTCGCGGTAGCGAAAACAGAAAAGCACGATTTAAAACCGTGATTTCTTTGTTATTTAACGAAAAAGAATATTTCTTTGAAGGAGTCGCCGAAGGCGAGATTACTTTGCTCCGCTCAGGGTCTGAAGGTTTTGGATACGACCCAATTTTCAAACCAGAAGGTTATGACATCACCTTTGCAGAAATGAGCCTGGAGGAAAAAAATAAAATCAGTCACCGGGCAAAAGCCATGCAGCAACTGATTGAATTTTTACAATCTGCAGTTTAATCTTAATTTTTACGTGCAGGCGTAGTTTTGCGTTTAACTACCTTTTTTGGAGCTGCTTTAGCTTTTGGAGTCGTTTTACTTTTAACCAAGGTTGGAATTATCTGTTCTTTACTTTTTGGTCTATCCTTTGGTTTCCAGATAAAACCTTTCAAAATATCTTCGTCTGTCGGAATTTTATCTATGGGGTAATAATTTCCTTCCGGACTGCGAATAGAAACAATATCCCGCAACTTACTTTTCTCAAAAATTATTTTGATCCTGCTGCTCACCATGCGGTTCATTCCGCTGTAAGTTGAGTCGTCTTTTACGAAATAAATGCTCTCCGCATTGCCATCTACAAACATTCGGTCCAGCTTGCTATCCTTAAACAGCCCGGTAATCACTTTTCCCCGAACCTGATTGAAATGAGTGGAATCGCCGTCATCGGTATTTACAATAAAACTGTTATGCTGTAAAAGCATATTATCCAGTTTTTTATTTTTCAGCTGCAAATAAATTGTATCGCCTGTAAGTTGTGAACCTTGCGTCCAGATCATCGGGTCAACATAACAGCGAACCGTAGAATCGCCGTAACTAAAAAACATAGAATCCGACTTGGCCTGCAAATCTGACTTGAAAATTTTTGCATGGTGAAAAGCCATCACAATCCGAATTCTGGCTGTGTCTTTCAATGTTGAATCAGCTATTACCGGAACAGGCTTAGCTTTCGGTTTTGTTGTAGCGAGTTTCTTTGCATCCTTTTTACTCAACTTTGTTTTTACAGAATCTACCGGTGCTTTTTCAGGCTTTAGAACTACAGGCAATGGCGGTGGCGCAACCGTATCTACGGCAGCCTTTGCTTCTACCGAGTCTGTTTTCAGAGCGACTTCAACTTTAGGCTCCTCAATTTCTTTCTTGCCCTTTTTACTTTTACGGGTTGGCTTTGGCTTTACAGCCGATATTTTTTCGGGTTTGTCAGATGGCTTAGTATCTCCTTCTTTGTACGCTTCAGCATTTTCGGGTTCTTCCAGCTCGTTATCTTTCTTTAATTCATCTTTACGATACGGTTTGACCGATCTTTTTAAAACCATTTTACTGTAAAGCGTATCGGCAGTCATGTAAATAGAATCAACTTTTGATGAATCTGATTCTGAAGTAATTATTACATAAGCATTTTTGGTGGCCACAATACTTTGGTCAGCTTTATTGTAAACACCCATATCGCCCTTAAAAGTTATTTTTTCGGCGGCATCCACAAAAGTGATATTCTTAATGGCTCGTCCATAACCTGCACGACGGTCGTAAAATAAACTATCACCTTTTAAAGATTTACTTCCCTGAGTATATAAATTCTTTTTGCCAAAACGAGCCTGATCATTGCTGGTATCGTACTGTCCGTTTTCGGTATATAATGTATCATCCTTACCATAAATATAGGTTGGACCATAGAAATAGGCAATTTTTGAAGTTGTATTGTAGCGCAAGGTATCCGATTTTATAAGGGCATCCGGCGAATTGACAATCACATTGTTTTTGAAATACGCATCACGGGAGTTGGCAAAATAATAGCCCCGCTTACTTGTAATCGTATTCTGTGCATTCACAATTTTACCACCGCCGGAATAACTACCAATCTTAGTTCCCATATTATAGGTAAGGAATTCGGTTGTTAGCGTTGCATCACCATCCACCAGACGAACATTGCGGGTTAAAATTGCCAGCTTGGTATTTCCGTTATAATTCAGCAGGTCAGAATAAACGCTGGTTCCGTTGCTTTGAGTAATAACTACATTTCCAAAGGCATCAAACGTGTTGGCAGACTGATTGAAATTGGCACTATCCGCGGCCAAAGTTGAACCTTCGTGAGAAAAAATAGGCTTAATAATTCGAACCAAACCTCTCTCCTGCAAACCTTTTAATAGTTGAGAAGACACCAACTGAACTTGTTTGGGTTGCTGTGCAAACGCAGAATGGCAAAAAGTAACCAGGATTAATAAAGCAAAAAGTTTTCTCACACTACAAAATTAGATTTTTAAAAGGTCTTTTCTATTAAAAATTAAGGTCGCAAATTTAATTTAAAGTCACGCATTTGTTAACGTAATACGGGCCGAATGATTATTCAATATTTCCTTTGTAATATTGTATCAATGCAAGAATTGAAGCAATTTCTGTCCTTTATAGAACAAAATGACCTTTTTAACAAAAAAGACAGCGTTTTGCTTGCCGTAAGCGGCGGAAGAGATTCTGTGTTAATGGCCCATTTATTTAAAGCTGCAGGATTTGAATTTGCCCTGGCGCATTGTAATTTTTGCCTTCGCGGCGATGAATCTGATGCTGACGAGCAATTTGTTACGGAACTTGCCGAAGAGTTAGATGTTCCATTTTACAGCACAAGTTTCAATACAGAAAGCTATGCAAAGGAGCATCAAATTTCTATTCAAATGGCGGCCAGAGATCTTCGTTATACCTGGCTGGAAGAAATACGTTCACAATTAAAATTTAGCTATATCGCGATAGCACAACACCAAAATGATATAGTGGAAACGGTTTTATTAAACCAGGTTCGCGGGACAGGAATTTCCGGAATGCATGGAATTCTGGCAAAAAGAGATAAGATTATTCGCCCGCTTTTATTTTTAACCCGCGACGATATCGATGAAATAATGCGGAGAGAAAATTTCAGCTTCCGCGAAGACAGCTCTAACCAATCGGCAAAATATGCACGCAATAAAATACGTCTGGAAGTAATTCCCGCTTTAAAGGAACTTAATCCTCAGCTGGAAGAAACATTTATGGCAAACACAAAGCGTTTTGCCGAGCTGGAAATATTACTGAACAATAAAATTTGTGAAGTAAAAGAGAACTTATTTGAATTAATTGCGGAAGATGAATTTCAGATTTCCATTAATAAGTTGAAAGATCTGGTTCCGCTAAACACCTTACTTTTTGGTCTTTTTCAGCCTTATGGATTTAACGAAGCTATTCTTGAAGATCTGCGGCAAAGCTGGAATAAGCCCGGTAAGATTTTTAAATCGGCAACGCACCAGATTTTAACAGACCGCGACTTTATTTTCTTAAGCAAAATCGGGCTAGCAAATGAGCAGCAAATTCAGGTTCCGGAAAACGGAAAAGTTATTTGGCATGAAATTGTTTATAACAGTTTTGTAACAGAGGTAGAAAATTTTGAACTAAGGAGTGACAGTAATTTGTTGCAGGCCGATTATTCACTTTTACAATTTCCGTTGCGCATAAGAAACTGGCGGAAAGGCGATTATTTTTATCCGCTTGGCATGAAGGGAAAAAAGAAGCTCAGCGACTTTTTTATTGAACAAAAAATCCCGCTGAGCAAGAAAAATGAAGTTGGAGTTTTAGAAAACAACAACGGAGATATTATCTGGATATGCGGATACAGGCTTGATGAGCGCTATAAAGTTAAAAATACGGGCAAAAAAATATTTATTTTAGAGAGGCAATAATCACATGGAAAACAAACCTGTTTTTAAAGAAAAACAATACCTGGGACGTGATTACGGTCGCATTAGTGTACGGATTGTAATGGCACTTTTTTGCTTTGCCGCATATTATATAACTGAAGAAAGGGAAAGAAACGCAGATCTTTTTCTGGTGGTGGGATGCGGAATATTGATTGTTTCTGTAATTATGATGTTTTTACTGCACTATCAAACAGTTGTAAGTAATAAGAGCATTTTACTGAATGGATTATGGACCACTAAAATGGTTAAAATCGATTTAAATAGTATTGTACATGTTGAAAGAACAAATTACAGTTCTTTTATAATCAATAACCCGGTTTATAATTTGCATAAAAAAGGCACTATTCGTTTTTATGCCGGAGGAAAAGATGCTATAAAACTTACCGACCGCGATGGTTTAAATTATATTATTGGCACACACTGCCCGACAGAACTGGAACAAAGCATACGTTCTGAGATGAAAAACAGCAAAAATGTCATCCCCAAAAACAATAATATTTCCGTTAAATAAAAAAACCCCGCAAAATAAAATTGCGGGGTTTTTACGTTTATAAGCTTTTAAATTATTTCTTTAAACCGATCTCGCGTAAGCGCTCGTCGAGATAATTTCCTGCGGTAATATCTTCATAAGCTTTTGGATTTTCAGAATCAACGCAAGAATCTAAACACGCCAGACTCATTTCAGATTTTGGATGCAGGAAAAACGGAACCGAATATCTCGAAGTCTTCATCAACTCGGCCGGTGGATTTACAACCCGATGAGTTGTAGATTTTAATTTATTATTTGTTAAGCGCTGCAACATATCTCCAACGTTCACTACAATATCTTCGGCATTTGCCTTTACCGGAAACCATTTACCGTCGCGGGTTAAAACTTCCAATCCATCGGCGCTTGCGCCAATTAATAAAGTAATCAGGTTAATATCCTCATGTGCCCCGGCACGTACAGCATCGTCAGGCAAAGCTTCGGGATTATCCAAAGGGAAATAATGTATTGCACGCAAAATAGAATTTCCGTTATGAACTTTATCGTCAAAGTAGTTTTCCGGCAACTCCAGATAAACAGCAATGGCTCTCAATAAATGCTTACCGGCTGCCTCAAGGCGTTTGTACACTTCGCGGGTTACTTCGTTAAATCTTGGAAGTTCTGCAACCTGCACATTATCCGGATATTCGTCTTTTATAGAATCGCCGTCTGTTACAACTTGTCCGCTTTGCCAAAATTCTTTTAAATCAGGAGTTTTAGAATCTTTTGCTTTTTCTTTGCCCTTACTCGTATAACCGCGTTGTCCGGCAAGTTCAGCTTTTTCGTACTTTAACTTATCATCTTCACTCATGGTGAAGAATTTTTTCACTTCAGCATATAACTCATCCATCAATTCCTGAGTCATACCGTGATTTGCAATGGTTACAAATCCAGTTTCGTTATAGGCTTTGCCAATATCATCGGAAAATTTCTTCTTTTGCTCAGGTGTTCCCTGTACGTAATCATTCAGATCCAAACGGGGTATATTTACTTCTGCTGACATGTTATAGTATTTGATTATCAACTAATATACGGTCAATTGTGGAAAAGCAAATAAAATGCCCTGCATCACAACAGAAAATATTACTAATCAGTAAATTAAGTTATCCACAAAACAGATCAGCGAAGAAAAGAAGAATATTGCCGTCTATTTCTGAGAAACGCTTGCTATAACTTTTTCGAGTTCATCAATATCAAATGGCTTTGCTAAAAATGTATCCGCACCGGCCTGTTTTGCCAAAGTTTTGATATCGTTGTTGGCAGAAAAATAAATAATCGGGATGTTTTTAAGATTTTCTGCCGCTTTGATGGTTTGGGTAGCAATAATCCCTCCCGAATCAGGAATCCAGTTGTCCATTAAAATTACGCTGGGTTGTATTTCTTCTACAATTTCAACAATACCATTGCAGTGCGTGCGGGTGTGAACTTCCCAGCCTTGTTCTTCAAGAATATACGTACAAATGGATAGAATATCCGTATCATCATCACAAATTAAAATCCTCTTAGACATATTTAAGTTTAAAGCAACAATTAGAATTTAAGGTGAGCAAATTTATAAAAAATATTAATACGTGCTTTTTAACAAATTAATGCTCACATACGCTTTAAATGAAGTTTATTAGATTTAGATGATTAGTCTGACACCACCAAGATCAGAAACACGATGAGAAAATCTATCGCCCGGAGAACTGATGAACATAAAATTCACCGGAATATTCCACTCTTTACTCAATTTTTCGATTAAATCCGGGCCAAATTCTCCTACAATTTCCAAATATTCAATTTTAATATCCGGATATGCTCTGTCCAGAACATCCAGATCACTCAAAAACTCTTTAGAAGTGACGCCGCTTTTAGGCACGACGGTAACGATTTTCATTTTTTTGGTGATCTCATTTTCCTCTACATAGATCATTACTTTATTTAAAACCGAAATATCATCACCCTTGGTAAAATAAACGAACTCCTGCTCACTTAACCTTTTTAAGGTTCTTGATAAATGAAAACGACTGAATACGGCAACATTATTTACCTTATTAAAGAAGCTGTTCACAACCACAATCAGGTATTTTATGATCTCGTTTCTGTTAAGCAAAAGCGTAATAATAATAATGGAAGGAATAAAATATTGAAGGAACACAACCAGAAAATCAGGGTGCATTTTTATATTTCCATATAGTGCAACTACAATTGCAAATATCGCGATAGCCACCATAAAAGACGAAGCTGTTTCCGGACGAGGGAGCCTGCTACGTTTAATTTTTAACAGGAAATTACCAAAACCAAAATAGATCATCACCAATAAAAAGGAAATGGTATAAACGCCTGCTAACGGTCCGAGTTCTCCTTGCGTGATCAATAAAACTGACATACACAGCAGGAAAAACATAATTAGAATACGCGGAGAACTGCCTTTTTTATTCTCTTTTAACAGGAATTGCGGAAGAATACGGTCCAGAGTCATCCGTTTTATTAAACCATTTACACCAACAAAGGAAGTAAGCAGGGCACCACTTAAAACCAATACCGCATCAATTGAAATAAACGTTTCTAACCAGGAACCGCCGGTTGTTTTACCAATATGAGATAACAATGCTTCCTGATGATTTCCAATAACTCCAAGCGGCAGCACCATTATCGCCGTTAAGGCCATTAGAGGATTTATAACAGATACCGCGATCCACATATTGCGCAACGTTTTTGGAAACACACCTACTCTTTGTTCTTCAACAAAGTTGGCAGAACTTTCAAAGCCTGAAATTCCGAGCATTGCCGTGCTAAAACCAAGAAAAAGTGCGGTGCCAAATCCGCCGGTTAGCGGCGCATTAAAATTAATGTTTGCAATATTTAACCCGTTAATAGATACATACCAGATTCCGCTGATAATAAGTGCCGCCATGGCTGTTAAATGCAGAATAAAAATAACTACAGCCACAATTGCAGATTCGCTTATGCCCGACATAACCAGGAACATAAACAGCGTTATGAGCACTGTTGTAGCAATTAATACATTTAACCATGGCAATAAACCGTGCAGATAATGCATGGCTTCAACCGCAGAAATTACCGCTGTTGCCATGTATGAAAGTATAGTTAAACAGGCCGCAGTGGAAGCATTACTCTTACTGGTTGTATTTAAAAGCACATTATAAGCTCCACCATTTAAGGGCAGGGCGCCAACTACTTCGCCGTAAATTTTGCGGAACAGAAAAAGTACTGCAGCTACAATTAATAATGCAAGCCAGGCGTACTGACCGGCATAAGCAATTGTTAAAGCTGAAACGTACAGACATGAAGAGGTTATATCGTTACCGCAAATGGCGGTAGCAGCTAGTTCTTTTAACTTTTTAGGATGGCTCAATTTTGCTTTTTATTTAATGTTTTGATGAGTAATTCAATCTCATTAATTCATACGATTGAACAAAGTAATAAAATCTGTTAATGTTTGATATAATTTTTAATTAATGTTCTGATCTACACTTAAAAATATGATCAGGCAATTTCTTACAGCGCAAATTAATATCAACACAACCTAACTAAATTGCAGGCAGCGCTAAGAAAACATTTAAACGCTTTATGGTATTATTATTTTTTTGCTGCATCATTCTTAAAAAGCTTCATCCGTTAAAACAACAAATATTTCTTATCAGGATATGAATACTCAAACAGAAAAATCATCACCTATTTTAAATGCTTTTTCTAACCTATCAGGAATTTGTTTCCTGATTTTAACCTCCCTAAAAGTTTTTAGAATTTCTCAAAAATCCGTTTTGAATAAGCTAACAACCGTTGTCAGGGTTATGTTTATCAATAGTTGCATTTTATCTATCCGGGAAAAATATAAGTCCAGAAGCAGATTTGAAATCACTCCTTTTTTCGGTCGATATAATTTAAATTTTTAGAAATGCTGGAAGAACAGAATAGAATTAACGAATTAAACAGCGCTAAAAAAAACTGGCATTTATGGGGCTGCTATTTAAGCGAAAGGCAATGGGGCACTGTACGTGAGGATTACAGCGAAAACGGTGACGCCTGGAAATATTTAACTCATAACAACTCGAGAAGCAGGGCCTATCGTTGGGGAGAAGATGGAATTGCAGGAATAAGCGATGAAAATCAAAACTTATGTTTCGCAATTTCTATGTGGAACGGCAAAGATCCAATTTTAAAAGAACGCCTTTTTGGACTGAATAATTTTGAAGGAAACCACGGCGAGGATGTAAAAGAGCTTTATTATTATCTGGAAAATACGCCTACTCATAGTTATATGAGGTATTTGTATAAATACCCGATTGCTGAATTTCCGTATGATCAATTGCTAAATGAAAATAAAAAACGAGGTAAAGATCAGCCCGAATTTGAAATAACGGACAGCAATATTTTTGATGGCAATAATTATTTTGATATTGAAATTGAATACGCAAAAGCTGATTTCGACGATATTTTGATCCGCATAACCGTAAGCAATAGAAGTGAAAATGCGGCTTCGATAAAACTTCTTCCGGTACTTTGGTTCAGAAACACCTGGGATTTTGGGTTAACAGATAGTAAACCACAACTTTCTTTAAAAAACGGAAACAGAATTCTATGCAGTCATCCTAGCCTGTCTGATTATAATTTACACTTCCAACAAGCTGAGCGTGTTTTATTCACAGAAAACGAAAGCAATGCGAAAGTGCTTTGGAATGTTGAGAATCAAAATCCCTTTAAAAAGGATGCCTTTCACAATGCTGTAATTGATAGTGATTTTGGAATTTTTGCCGACAAATGTGAAGGCACAAAAGCATCTCCGGTGTATTCAATTGAACTGCTTTCCTCCGAGAGTCGCACCATAAAATTAAGATTGAGCAGGCAGGAATTTGAAAATCCGTTCCATACATCTTTCGACGATATTTTCACAAAAAGAATAGCGGAGGCGAATGAATTTTACAAACAAA
>JBDTLL010000068.1:0-10308 GCA_039934815.1 Daejeonella sp.
CTTTAGCAACGATAATACCGAATTTAACACATCAGGTGTACAGTTTATTCTAAACCCTTATGATGAAATTGCTTTGGCTCGTGCTATTGAGCTTTGCGAAGGTGGAAAAGGTACGGTTACTGTTATTAATGTAGGAGAATCTGCAACAGAACCTACCATTAGAAAAGCACTAGCAATTGGTGCTGATGATGCAGTTAGAGTTAATGCCGCTCCACGCGATGCTTATTTTGTTGCTTACCAGATAGCTGAGTATGTTAAAGAAAATTCATTTGACATGATACTTACCGGCAGGGAATCTATTGATTACAATGGCTCTCAGGTTGCTGCAATGGTTGGTGAATTTTTGGATATTCCCTCAATTTCGATTATTAAAAAATTAGATCTTGATGATTCTACCGCAAGTATTCAAAGAGAAATTGAAGGTGGCAAAGAAATGCTAACCGTTCCGCTTCCGTTTGTTGCTAGTTGTGCAGAAGGTGTTGCAGAACCCAAAATTCCGAATATGCGTGGAATTATGTCTGCAAGAACTAAACCATTGCAGGTTATAGAAGCAAAAGAAATAGAGCAGCTTTCAGATTTTAAATCGTATGAAACACCGACTCCACGCGGTACAGTTACTATGGTTGACGCCGCAGATACAGAAAAGCTGGTAAACTTATTACATACAGAAGCAAAAGTTATATAAATCACATCTCAGAAGAAAGATCAAATATGTCAGTTTTAGTATATGTAGAGAATGCAGATGGTCAGTTTAAAAAATCAACTTATGAAGTGGTTTCTTACGCCAAAACTGTAGCAGATCAATTAAATACTCAGTTAACAGCTATTTCAATTGGTGATGTCAGCAATGATGATTTAGCCAATCTAGGAAAATACGGAGCATCTAAAGTTTTAAATGTTTCTAATGATAAATTAAAAAGTTTTGTAAACCAGGCTTATGCTGCGGTTATTGCCGAAGCTGCCGGAAAAGAAAGCGCTAATGTTGTCATCTTAGCGAATTCCTTTAGCGGAAAAGGTTTGGCTCCAAGAGTTGCAGTTAAACTACAGGCTGGTTTAGCAGACAGCGCAGTTGAGCTTCCTACTACTGATGGAGGAAAATTTACTGTAAAGAAAACTGCATTTTCTGGCAAAGCATTCGCTTTTATAGAATTAACATCAGATAACAAAGTAATTGCTCTAAATCCAAATTCATATAAAGTTGTAGAAAATGGGTCTGTAGCCTCTGTTGAAGATTTTACATCTGAAGTTAAAGATTCTGATTTTAAAACGATGGTTAAAGAAATTGTCAGAGCGACAGATAAGGTTTCTTTACCAGAAGCAGAATTGGTTGTTTCAGCTGGACGAGGAATGAAAGGTCCGGAAAACTGGGCAATGATTGAAGAGCTTGCTGAAGTTTTAGGTGCCGCAACAGCCTGTTCAAAGCCGGTTTCTGACGCAGGCTGGAGACCACACGAAGAACACGTCGGTCAGACAGGAATAGCGGTTAGTCCTAATTTATATATTGCCATTGGTATTTCTGGAGCCATTCAGCATTTAGCCGGAGTAAGTTCATCAAAAACTATCGTAGTGATCAATAAAGATCCAGAAGCTCCATTTTTTAAAGTTGCAGATTATGGTATGGTTGGCGATGCATTTGAAATCGTACCCAAACTAACCGAGGCAATAAAAGCATATAAATCTCATTCCTAACACAGGTATTAAATTATAAACTTCGGATATTATTATCTTTACAAATAATTCCGAAGTTTATTTTTTTAAACTGATTGCATTAAAACATGAAGAAAATCAAACTAGATATCGTTGGTTTATCATATAGTCAAACACAATCTGGCGCTTATGCGCTGGTTTTAGGTGAGGTTAGCGGACGTAGAAGATTACCAATAATTATAGGTGGTTTTGAAGCGCAGGCTATCGCGATAGAGATTGAGAAAATGACTCCGAGCAGGCCACTCACTCATGATTTGTTCAAATCATTTGCCGAAGCTTTTCATGTAAATGTTCAGGAAGTTATTATTTATAATTTGGTAGACGGTATTTTCTATGCCAAATTATTGTGCAATGATGGCAAAAAGACCACCGAAATTGACGCAAGAACATCGGATGCGATTGCACTTGCTGTTAGGTTTGAATGCCCTATTTACACGTACGAATTTATTTTAGCTACCGCGGGAATTGTAATTGAAGGGAACGACTTCGTATTTCTGGAAAATATTGAAGGTGCGCCCGAAGAAAAATCAGGCTCCTCTCCTGTTAATTATAATTCATTAAGTGATGATGAGCTCAAAACTAAACTCCAGGAAGCGTTAACCGATGAAGCCTATGAAAAGGCTGCTCGTATCCGCGATGAAATTTCCAGAAGAAAATCATCCTGATTAATTCCTCATTTTAAATCTTATAAAAATTCAAGCTTGCATTACCATAAACAGTTTAATTATTCATGTTGAATAATTGCTGTATAAGTAATTGGCAAAATTATATATCTTACGAACGGTTTAAAATTTAAAATACGAATTAAATGAACATTAAATTTCGCTTAATCGCGATGAATTTTCTTCAGTTCTTTATCTGGGGATCATGGTTAATATCTCTGGGCGGCTACATGATTGTAACGCTAAAATTTTCAGGGGTTGAAGTGGGAAGCATTTTTGCCACCATGGGAATTGCGTCTTTATTTATGCCCGCCATCATGGGAATAATTTCAGATAGATTTATAAATGCAGAAAAAGTATTAGGCATATGCCATATTGTTGGTGCAGTACTGCTTTTTATTGCCTCGGGTATAAAAGATTATCCATCCCTATATATTATCATGTTATTTAATTCTATGGCTTATATGCCCACCATTGCGCTGGCAAATACGGTATCATATAATGCCCTGGAAAAAAACGGATTCAATATTGTAAAATCATTTCCTCCCATACGTGTGTGGGGCACAATCGGCTTTATCGTCGCTATGTGGATGGTTGATTTATTTGGCTGGACAAAAAGTCCGATGCAACTATATGTAAGTGCTGGTTCTTCTCTACTTCTAGGTTTATACGCCTTTACAATGCCAAAGCGCCCGCCATTAAAACCCGGGGACAGCAGAAGCTTTGCTTCTTCATTAGGTTTGGATGCATTTGTACTTTTTCGTTCCCGTAAAATGGCAGTATTCTTTATATTCTCCATGTTTTTAGGTGCAGCTCTTCAAATTACTAATTTGTTTGGCGGGTCGTTTTTAGATGATTTTAAAAATACATATCCTGATTCTTTTGGAGTTAATCATCCTAATTTACTTTTGTCCATATCCCAGATATCTGAAACACTTTTCATTTTAACGATCCCATTTTTCTTGCAAAAATTTGGAATTAAAAAGGTGATGCTATTTAGTATTATCGCGTGGGTGTTGAGATTCGGTTTATTCGGTATCGGCGATCCCGGCAAAGGATTATACCTGTTAGTATTGTCAATGATTATCTACGGAATGGCATTCGATTTCTTTAATATTTCCGGTTCACTGTTTGTAGAACGAGAAGCAGATCCAAAAATCAGGGCCAGTGCGCAAGGTTTATTTATGCTAATGACTAACGGCCTTGGTGCTTTCTTCGGAGGCATTTTAAGCGGCTGGGTAGTTGATCATTTTACTAATGAGGGCGTAAGAAACTGGCAATACATATGGTTTACGTTTGCAGGCTACGCACTTTTACTGGCAATTGCCTTTCCTTTTATCTTTAAATATAAACATGAAAGCGGAGCAGTTAAGGATGAGGCTCCGTTACTGGAAACGGTTTAATTCAACTCCATATCCCAAAAAAAATGCCTTTGAAATTTTTCAAAGGCATTTTTTATATGTAAAGCTTAATTATCGTTTATCGATATCTACAAAATTCCTGCAGGTTTCTCCAACATATATTTGTCTGGGTCTGCCAATCGGTTCTTTGTTCTCCCGCATTTCTTTCCATTGTGCAATCCATCCCGGAAGGCGACCTAATGCAAATAAAACGGTAAACATGTCTGTAGGGAAACCTAAAGCTCTGTAAATAATGCCTGAATAAAAATCTACGTTCGGGTAAAGTTTACGCTCTACAAAATACGGATCGCTTAAAGCTGCAGCTTCTAATTTCTTGGCAATATCTAAAATAGGATCATCTACCCCTAACTTATCCAATACATCATCACACGCTTTTTTAATGATTTTAGCACGCGGGTCAAAGTTTTTATAAACGCGGTGTCCAAATCCCATTAAACGGAAGTCGTCATTTTTATCTTTTGCTTTGTTAATCCACTTATCTGTATCTCCACCGTCTTCCTTAATCTTTTCAAGCATTTCTATCACTGCCTGGTTAGCACCACCGTGTAGCGGTCCCCACAATGCAGAAATACCCGCAGATATAGAAGCGTAAAGGTTGCAATCTGAAGATCCTACCATTCGAACAGTTGAAGTAGAACAATTCTGTTCATGATCTGCATGCAGAATCAACAGAACATTCATGGCCGCAACAACTACCGGATCGATCTCAACATCTTCTGTACGCTGACCAAAAGTCATGTTCAGGAAGTTTGAAACATAATCCAGTTCGTTTCTCGGATAAATAATTGGATGACCCAGCGATTTTTTATATATCCAGGAAACAACTGTTGGCATTTTAGCCAGCAATTTTATCATCGTTAAATTTTGCTCTTCAATCGTTTGCTTGGCATTTAAAGATTCTGGATAAAATGAAGATAATGAGCAGATCAACGAAGAAAGCTGTCCCATTGGATGAGACTTTGACGGAAAACCATCAAAAAACTTCTTCATATCCTCATGTACAAGAGTGTGTCTTGAAATAGTGATCTGAAATTCTTTAATCTCACTTTTTGTTGGCAAATCACCATAGATAAGCAAATATGCAACTTCAAGAAATGTTGAGTTTGCTGCCAATGTTTCTATGGTATAACCGCGATATTTTAGAACTCCTTCTTCGCCATCTAAAAAAGTGATAGCACTTTTGGTTGCTCCGGTATTTTTGTAACCAGAATCTAAAGTGATATATCCACTTTGATCCCGAAGTTTAGAAATATCTATCGCTTTTTCATTTTCAGTACCTGTTATAACAGGGAGGTCGTACGTATTATCGCCTAATTTTAAGGTTGCTGCTTCTGACATATTTATTGGTTATGAAACAAAATTAGTTAAATCTGCCTGTTTTGAAACTAATATTGATAAAGGTTTTGCAATTTTTGTGTTAAAAATTCACACTAAAAATTAAAATTGCTTAACCTTAGATATGATTTACCGTAAAAACTACCGGCAAATCTACTCTGACTCAATTAATTGCACCAATATTTACTTATTTCAATAAATAGAATAAAATGCAAAACGAGTTTTAAATATTTTTAATATTTAATTAATAAGCTGTTATCTTACAAAAATTTATTTTGCTTATAACTATAACAACACGTTAAAAATTATTAAATGATCCTGAATTCTAACCCGACTGATATCCTTGCTGTTAATGTTAAATTATCTATACGGCTATTGTTGGGCTTACTTTTAATTATTAGTCCCCTTACGGGAATTTTTAACATACAATATTTGCCTGAAGCAAACGAATTCCTCTCGTTACGGCTTTTAGAAAGTGGTTTTTGCCTTTTAGTAATTATCAGCAGTTTTAGAAAAATCTCTTATCAATGGTTTAAAAGCTTATTGATTACTAATATGGGAATTTTCCTGTTTATCAATAACTTCATTTTATTATCTCTCAATAATTTCAATGTTGTTTATCTTTTAGAATCTGGGTTTACGTTTATAACACTTACATTCTTTTGCCGGAAATACAAGCAGTTAAACTCGCTGCTGGTATTTAACATGATTGCTATTATCGTTTCCGTATTAACCGCCAAAAGTATTGTCCCTCCTATTCAAATAGTTTTATCCATCATTATTTTGATGGTCGGATTAGGGTATTTGTTTTTCAGTATACGTTTAAAGTTTATTCATAAATTCAGAAAAGCAGTTGAAGATACCATCAGTTTAAATGAAACTTTAAAAATTAGCCAGAAGGAATTAAATGAAAAAAGGGAGGACTTAAAGGCGCTAATATATTCTGTAAATGATTTAATTTATGAAATTGATGCCGATTATACCTACTTAAATTACTGGTGTAATAACCGCGAACTGATCCAGTTTTCTGATAATGATTTTATCGGCAAAACCGTTCCGGAAATTATGGGGGCAGAAAAAAGTAAAGAAATTACTAATTCTATTGATGAATCTATCCGTACGGGTAAAACTGTAATGTTTGATACACAATCTGTAATTATAAAAGGTAATAAATGGTTTAATGTTCGGGTTACTCCTATTCCTAACACGCAAAATCAAAAGCCAAGAGTTTCGGTGGTGATTCAGGATATCACAACAAAAAAGCAAATTGAAAATGATTTTTTAAGATCGCAGCAAAGACTTTTAGAATCTCAAAAAATTGCGGGTTTGGGTTATTGGGAATATGACATCGAAAGCAAAACTATTATCCTTTCTGACCAAATTTATAACATATTCCAACTTCCTAAAGAAGAAACAAATCTTCTTCAGACGATTACATCACGTATTCATCCGGACGATAGAAAAAGGATTATTTATTCTTCCAAACTAGCAACTATAACCGGCCATGATACCTCATTTGAGCATAAACTGTTGTTACCAGATTTATCTCAGATAACCATTTACACAGCGTTTAAGGTTATTAAAGATGAAGATGGAAATAGTGTTAAATTTTCGGGAATATCTCAGAATGTTACCAATATCCGAAGCACTGAGGCCCAGCTTCAGCAAAGCCAATCGCATTTACATTCTTTAATATCTTCAATAAATGAAATTGTTTTTGAATTAAATGAGGACTTGGTTTGCCTGAATGTTTGGTGCCGGGATGGAAGCCTTTTTCAGTCGCCGGAATCATTTATTGGCAAAACAGTAGAAGAGTCGCTCGGTGTGGAAAGATCAAAAGCATTTATCAAGATCATAAAAAGGGTGATTCAAACCCACCAGGTTGAAAATATTGAATTCCCATCTTTTGTAAAGTCTGATAAATGGTTTAACGGGAAAATAAGCCTTATATACGATTTGAATAACGAATATACAGGAAGAGTATCGGTAGTAGTTTCTGAAATTACCGACCGAAAAAATGCCCTTGATGGAATAAAAGAAAGAGAAATCCAACTTTTGCAAGCCCAAAGAACTGCAAAAATGGGTAGCTGGACTTTAGATTTGAGATCAAGCGAACTGTTTTGGTCTGAAAATACTGCTCGTGTTTTGGAGATTGACCCGCAAATATTAAAAAATGCCGATTTGGATTACTTTATGTCTTTAGTACATCCTGAAGACAGAGAGTTGTTTAACAATTCTTCATTTTACAATTCAGATAAATCATTAAAAAGGTTTGATCACCGGTTAATAACTCCGAAAGGAAATTTAAAATATTTATCAACGGTAACGGGGCAGAAAATAACTAATCGTGATGGAGAGGTAATAAAAATTGTCGGCATCATTCAAGATATTACTGAAAGAAAAAGGGCAGAAATTGAATTTCATAATACGGAACGAAGCTTTAGAAATGTACTAGAAAACATTCGGCTAATTGCGCTGACTCTTGATATAGAAGGAAATGTTCTTTTTTGCAATGAATTTCTGGCCGACATGCTGGGTTTAAAAACTCATGAAATAACCGGTAAAAACTGGCTGGAGGTTTTCTCGACAGACGAATTTAAACATTCATACAAAACAAATATCCTTACGGAAAATATAGAATCTCAGCATCAAAACGTCCTGCTAAGCAAATATGGTGAGGAGCGAATGATCAATTGGTTTAACACTATTTTAAAAGATGAAACCGGCGCTATTGTTGGAATGACGAGTATTGGCGAGGATATTACTGAACTTCTCAAGTCAAAAGAGGAGTTAATAAAATCCAAAGAAGATGCAGAGAAAGCATCAAGTTATAAATCAGATTTCTTATCAACCATGAGTCATGAGATAAGAACTCCAATGAATGCGGTTATTGGAATCACTCACCTTTTAATGGCTGATGAACCAAAACCAAACCAGATAGAGAACTTAAATACTTTAAAATATTCAGCAGAAAATCTGCTATCGCTGATCAATGACATCCTGGATTACAATAAAATTGAAGCCGGGAAAATGAAAATTGAATACACACCTTTTAACTTAAAAGATTTTGTCAAAAATGTGCATAACAGTTTTATTGGGAAGTCACAGGAAAAAGGAATTGAACTTGAGTTAGATTTAGATCCCAAAATTCCTCTCAATGTTTTAACAGATAAATTGAGGCTAAGTCAGGTTTTAAATAACCTGATAGGTAATGCGGTTAAATTTACTCCCAAGGGTAAGGTTTCTATAAGAGTTATAAAAGTAGACCAAAATCCCAATGAAGTAGTTGTGAAATTTGAAATTCAGGATACTGGAATTGGAATTTCTAAAAGCCAGAGTCAGAAAATATTCGAGCCCTTTATTCAGGAAAGTGATTCCACTTCGCGTGAATTTGGTGGAACCGGATTGGGATTAGCAATTACTAAACGTTTGATAGACTTGCTTGATGGTGAGATTTCATACAAAAGTATTCAAGGTAAAGGCACCACGTTTCAGTTTACAATTAGTATGATTTTAGGTGTTGAAGGCTTAACAGATCGTTTGCCACTGCCTGTTGATACACCCGAGAAGAACAATATTAAAGGAATGAAAATCCTCATTGTTGATGACAATTCAATCAATTTACTGGTTGGTGGAAAATTTCTAAGAAATTGGGAAGCAGTTGTTGATACCGCGTCAGACGGCAAAATTGCTCTGGATAAGGCTTTGGAAAACGACTATGATGTAATCATTATGGATTTGCAAATGCCCGTTATGGACGGATTTACATCCGCCAGATTAATAAAAGACAAAAAGCCACTTCAAATTATTTTAGCCTTAACGGCAGATGCGATGCCCGAAACAAACAACCGGGCCCTGGAAGCAGGAATGGTAGATTATTTTACCAAACCATTTGTTCCGGCAGAATTATATTCTAAACTTTCAATGTATTACTTAAATAATAAAGGCCTCAATTAGAGGCCTCTTATTATTTTTTAGTTATTTCTTCTTTCACTTCCCCACACTCCATCATTTCATCACCATAATATGGATTTTGAATTTTTTTCTCAGATGCAAGCCAGTATCCACCTTCACCCTTATTAGCCATTGGGCAATACTGAACATACATTGTTCCGGAAGCTACATCCGCATTTTTCATGTAAGCGATAATATCTGAACTAATTCTGGTAAAATCTTCACGCTGAACTTTTATATCATTTGATGCTGCCAGATGAGCAGCAATCTCTGCCGTACTCTGGCATCCCTCAATATTCTTTAGAGAAGTTTCTAAAGCGTTACCGGCTTTTATTGCATCAGCACTATTAGATTGTACCAGTGCATTTTTTAAAATTAGGTAGTTACTATAGATATCATTTACCTTATCATCTTTTAAAACTGTCTTATCAGTTTGAGATGTTGAATCAATACTCACTTTTTCATTTTCACGATTTGAATTCACCTGGGCGCATGAACCTAAAAAGAAGCTCACCGATCCCGCAATAATAATAGATTTTATATAGTTCATAATTTTATTTTTGACTCAAATATCGGTTTAATTTATACAAATGCCATATAACAAAAAAAGATCCTGGTTTACAGGATCTTTCTTTTAACAAAGTCTAAAATGGATTAGTTGTTTAATTTAAACCCGTAAGCTAATCTTAAAGCAACCTGACCCAAGTTGCTACCGCTTTTTGGAAAGTTTATATTGTCTTTAGCTAATCCTTCATAACGTAAGCCAATATCTAAACCTGTGTTTGTACCAACACCAATTCCGGGAGCATAAACCAATGCTGTTCCCTGACCTTTATCAGTACCGAACGCTGCACCTACTTCTCCGGAAATATAAAAACGACTTACGGGAAAGATCTTAATTCCGGCCTTAACAGGAATCCAACCCTGACTATCATAACCTAAAGTTGATTTTGCTTCGTCTTTTACTGAAAAGTTAGTGTAACCGGCAGAAAGAGTTCCTGAGATATTACTAAAAAAATCTTTCTGTAAGCGTAAATCGCCACCTAAAGCAATATTGTAATTGTCGTTGGTAGGTAAACCTGCACTAACACCCACACCTAAACGAAGAGCTTTTGAATCTCCATCATTAACAGGTGCCTGAGCGTTTGCAGAATTGATTCCTATAAACATTGCTGCTGCAGCTACTGCAGAAGCAAATAATTTGTTAGTTTTTTTCATAATTTGAATAT
>JBDTLL010000069.1:0-10229 GCA_039934815.1 Daejeonella sp.
ATTTGGAACAACAGCCACGTAAAAATTCTAACAAAATTTATTTTTTGGTGGCCGTAATACTTGCTCTTTTAGGTACAAACGCTTATTTGTTTTTTAAAGAGAAAAAATCAAGCGAGCGCATTGTGACTATCAGTGATGAAAAATCCAGAATGCAGACTGAGATAGATAAAATTGAAGCTGAATTAGACAATTCTAACAGCAGCAATATTAAATTATCTGAGCAGATGCAGAAAGAACAGGATTTAGCAAGGCAAAAAATTGCTGAATTACGTTCGGCGCTGAAGAAAGGCCAGTTAACTCAGGGACAACTTTCCAAAGCTCAGGAAGACATAAAGCAACTGCGCTACTTTGTTACAAAATATACTGCCGATATTTCAGAATTGAAGCAACAAAACGCGGCATTAACAACAGAACGTAATACCTTAAGAACTACGGTTGATTCTGTAAGTACAAAAGCAACGAATCTTGAAAAAGTTAATGACGAACTTAATACAAAGGTGAAGGCTGCTGCGGCCTTAAAAACCGGGAACGTTTCTATCATCCCTTTAAAAGTTAAAAACAGCGGAAAAGAAACGGATGTAAGCAGAGCAAATACTGCTAAAAAATTACGTGTAAACTTCACGGTAGTAAATAATTCTATTGCTGAAAAAGGCATGCATGATATCTATATGCGTATTATCGATCCAAGCGGAAACCTGATTGTTTCTGACAATGGTGGTATGTTTAACGCCGATGATGAAGAATTGCAGTACACCTATAAAACCGCGGTAGAGTTTGCCAACGACGGTAAAGCTTACGCGATTGACTGGACAAATCCGGGAAGTTTCCAGAAGGGAACGTACACCATTGTACTTTACGCAGATGGTTATACTATGGGAAAAGGCGAAATATCGTTGAAATAAAAAATCTTGAATTATTAATCTAAAGCCTTCTGTAAATTCAGAAGGCTTTTTTTGTGTCCAAAATTTTGCAAGACTTTTAACTCAATGGGATATTGATATAGAAAGTTGTTCCGATATCCTGTTCTGTTTTATAACTGATATTGCCTCCCATATTTACCAGCGCCTGTTTAACAAATGCCAAACCTAAACCGGTACCAGAGCTTTTTGTGGTGAAATTGGGCGTAAAAATACGAGAGCGCAATCCTTCCGGGATGCCGGAACCATTATCCTGAATCTCTAAAAAAGCATTTTTAGCGGTGTTATAAAGTTTAATTTTTATCACGCCTTTGCGCACTTCAGGTCTGGCTTCAATAGAATTTTTTATCAGGTTATTAAAAACTCTCAATAGCTGATCTTTGTCGCCTTTTACAAATGTTCCGGCTTTGATAGAATCATGCACCACAATGGTGGTATGATCTGAATGGCGGTACAGTTCTACCGACTGCTGTATAACTTCCGGAAGATACACATCTTCTAAAACGGTATCGGGCATTTTAGCAAAATTCGAAAACTCAGAAGCAATGTGTGCCAGACTTTCTATTTGCTCAATAAAAGATTTACTGAAACGCTCGAACTTTTTATCAAAATTAGGATCCTTTTCTTTCCAGGATTTCTCTAACAATTGAACTCCTAATTTTAGCGGAGTTAGCGGATTCTTGATTTCGTGCGCTACCTGTTTGGCCATTTCCCGCCAGGCAGTTTCCCTTTCTGAACGGGCCAGTTTTTGCGTACTGTCATCCAATGCCGAAATCATGTTATTATATTCCCTGATCAAATGCCCAATTTCATCATCACGTTTCCAAATGATGGGTTCATTCCGGCGGCCAATTTGGGTTTCGCTCAGGCTTTTTTGAATCAGCGTAAGCGGACTGGTAATGCGGTTGGCTACAAATACGGCAAAGAAACCAATTGCCATAAATACCAATGCATACACATTAATCAGGGCATTTATGAAAATTCCGATACGTTCTTCGTAATCACTTTCATTAGAAAAATATGGTAAACCCAGATAAGCAATAGCTTGATTTTTGCTGTTTCTTAACGGTACATAGGCGCTAATAAAATCCAGTTGTCCAATTTCTTCTTTATTGATGAATTCTGCTTTTTGCAGTTTATTTAGATATACATAAGCCAAGGGATTTAACTTGGGCGCAACCAGATCGTTTTCATAAATCTTAGGTTGAGTAGTCATCAGCAAGTCTCCGGATGTGCTGAATAAATTTAAATCCGATCCGTTTAAATCTGCAAAGTTGTTAAACGACGCTTCAGTTTGTTCATCGTCATTTACAATTCCGTTTCTAAATAGCGCAAGGTCAAAACCTCGGGCCACCTTGTTAACTTTATCTAAAATAGCTTGCTCCTGCTGTTCACGATATTGTTTACTGATATTGTAATAGGTGATTATGCCCGTTATTACCAGGGTTAGTACAACGGCCGATACCATTGAAACCTGAATCCGGGTTTTGTAAAGCATTCTGCCGGGAATGAAAATATTATTCCATCTTATATTGCTGAAACGGATATCATTGTTGATAAAGCTATACCACACCCACCTGAAAAGAAAAACCAAAAAGGCAAAGAGCAAAAGAATTAAAAATATAAAAGATACAGAGGCCAACTGTGGCAACAAGCCCGAAACTTCTTTGCTGATAATAATTAATTTACTTTGGTTGGGCCGATAAATTAGATGGCTGTAAACCTTACCATTCGCGTTGCTTTTATTTACAAAAACATATTCGCGAACCTTGCCCGCAAAATCGTAGTTTGCCAGGTTGTAAATATACTTTCCATGCTGATTGAATAATTTTCCATCATTATAAAAGGCATAAGAGTAGTCCTTAAAAAGTGTATTCTGCTTAACTTTTCCATCTACCAATAATTCCGGAAATTCATCTATTTCATTAAGTGGTTTAGATTTAAGTTCTACAACCAAAGTTCCGGTTTTGGTATCATCACTTTTGATGGGCAGAATGGCAAAGTATTTTTGAAATCCGAAGGTATTGTTTACACGATAAAAATAATTTGAAACCTTTATCGAACCGCTTAGAACTAAACTTTTAAAGCTATTAAGTGTCGCATTAGAATCAGCAGCTATCAGCTTTCCGTCGTTTTTAAATTCGTATGATTTGAATTCATATCTGGAAAGATATCCTGAAAAGTAATTCTTTTGCAACCGATTAAAAAGATTGGTATGTCTGGCAATGGGATTTTTATAATAATCTACAAGTTTAGTATCTGAAATTAGATTGTTTTCCAGATTTAGAAATTGCAAAACGGCATTCGGATCGTCAGACGAAATTAGTTTAGAAACTAATAGCTTACGCGATTCATGCTCTTTAATATAGTCATACCTGGAAAGTTTTAGTGAGGCAATTACCGAAAACAATAAAATTGCGCCAATAAATAATCCAAGGTTAAACTGCTTACGGTTTTTATGATACGCCCAGCCTAAGCAAAATATCACTCCGGAAAACAAGATGAAAAAAGTGGTAAAATTCTCCTGCCACATGTTGTAAATAACGGCTGATAACAATCCTGCTAAGAACATAAACAACCGTTCAGGCGGCGTAATATTCAAGGTATCTGCCAGCACTAAAACTGTATTTATAAGCAGGTAAATGCTTAGCGCAGAAAAACAAAATATTACAATTCCGAGCCAGCTTACCCAGCTCAGATTTAAAATATTACTTACATCAAAATTTATGTTGGAGTTAGTAATCAGTCCAAAGAAAATCTCATCGGTTATAAAACCGAAAGCACAAATTGCAAGTGCCAGCGTAATTATAATACTAAAACTTAACAGCCTTGAAGCGGGCTTACGTGTAAAAAATATTCGGAAACGGTAGCTATAAATGTAGGCTATGAGCCAGGTAAAGGAAAGTGTGTTTAAAAGCAGACTTCCAATGGAGGGGCTAAAATAACTTGAAGCGTAATATCGCGGATTAAATATTTCCAGGTCAAAGTGATTTTCGAACCAGGGACTTGATAGATCAAACAATCTAAATCCAAGCAGAAAAAATGCGAGGAAAACAATTGACGTTTTAACAAAACCTCTTCCGGCTATCCAATTGCACAAATGGTTTATAAATATTATCCCAAAAATGATAGCCAAAATCCACATCCATAACTCCAGACCAGAATAAAATATATTGGTTGCCGTGGGCTTCAACTTAACAGAAAACAAGTATTTTCCATCGCTGTTTCGGATATTATAAACGCTTTTATCTTTTAAAGTGGCGATATCCAGGTTATTAACTTGTATCAGATCTGGAGAAAAAATGTTTTTGAGATACTGATTTTGGTATGGATAATTAAACTTAACCGGAATACACGCCACAACGGAGAAATCTCCCTTTGTTTTTTTTATAGTTTCATACCAGCCATTTTTCCAGGATAGAAAAGAACTTCCTTCGCGAATTGATTTGTCAGATTCGAAAAGTATACGCACGCCACCCCAAAACTTTAATTCGCCATTTTTATAGGTATGAAGTGAAATGTTGTGCTCATCGGCAAATTCCGGAATTATAGATTGCGCCCATTCTTCATTTTTATCAATGGTGCGAAGGGAATCGAAAATAGCGGGATCATTAATGAATTTTTTGACAAAGTCTTCCTTTTTATGAAGATTGCTTTCGATTTTTCCCGCATCGATTTTTAAAATTTCTTCCTTATTAAAAGAAAGATTTATAGTTACGGCGGTAATAGCAAAACCTATGGCAAGTACAAAAAGAAGTATTCGAATTTTTAAAGCTCCGCTCAAGCGCATAATTTTTAGTAAAAATAGAATAAAAAACAACAGGGGCTCAAAAACTGAGCCCCTGTTACTAAATAAATGATATTTCTCTTAAATCAAAACAGCACTTTGAGTTTCTACGCTGCGGTTTACTTTTTTAACTAAACCCTGCAATACATTTCCGGGACCCACTTCTGTAAAAGAAGTAGCGCCGTTTTCTAACATATGTAAAATTGTCTGCGTCCACTTAACGGCACTTGTTAACTGAGAAATTAGATTATGTTTTATTGACTCAACATCTGTGTAAGGTTTTGCATCAACATTTTGATACACGGGACAAATGGGCTCTTTAAAATTTGTGTTTTCAATAGCACTTTTTAATTCTACTCTGGCAGCTTCCATTAGCGGCGAGTGAAAAGCTCCGCCCACATTTAATTTTATAACTCTTTTTGCGCCAGCCGCGGTTAATAATTCGCAAGCTTTATCTATTCCGGCAATTGAACCGGAAACAACTAATTGGCCCGGACAGTTATAATTTGCAGGAACTACCACTTCACTAATTCGCTGACAAATATCTTCAACGGTATAATCATCTAACCCTAAAACCGCAGCCATTGTAGAAGGCTGAATTTCGCAAGCTTTTTGCATCGCGTTAGCACGTGCGGCAACAAGTCTTAAACCATCTTCGAAAGATAAAGCTCCGGCAGATACCAAAGCAGAGAATTCGCCCAAAGAATGACCGGCAACCATATTCGGTTGAAAATTCTCGCCAAGTTCTTTGGCCATAATAACCGAATGCAAATAAATTGCCGGTTGTGTAACATTTGTTTGTTTCAGATCTTCATCAGTTCCATTGAACATAATGTCTGTAATTCTGAAACCTAATATTTCATTTGCTTTCTCAAACAGGTCTCTGGCTTTTTCAGATTGTTCGTAAAGATCTTTTCCCATTCCTACAAACTGTGCTCCCTGTCCGGGAAAAATATAAGCTTTCATATTAATATTTATGCTGTAAATAATTTGAATCTGAATCTGAATTAACCCAGACGTGCTGTTATCAAGTGTAAAAACTCAGCCCGGGTTTTTTCATTTACAAATTCTCCTGTAAAAGCAGAAGTAGTTGTCACTGAGTTTTGTTTTTGTGCACCACGCATAGATAAACATAGATGACGACATTCGATAACTACCGCCACTCCGGCCGGATCTAAAGTGTTGTGCAGACAATCGCGAATTTCATTAGTTAACCGCTCCTGAACCTGCAATCTTCGGGCAAAGGCATCCACTACACGTGGAATTTTACTCAGACCTACAATATGTCCGTTTGGAATATATGCCACATGCGCTTTACCAAAAAATGGCAGCATATGATGCTCGCACATAGAGTAAACCTCAATATCTTTCACCACAACCATTTGGCTGTAATCTTCCTTAAACATGGCACTTCGCAGAATTTCATCCGGCTTAATATCATAACCATGTGTTAGAAACTGAAGCGCTTTAGCAACGCGTTCCGGTGTTTTTAATAAACCTTCACGGTTTGGATCTTCACCCAATTTCGAAAGAATTTCAGAGTAATGACCGGCAATACTTGCTATTTTCCGCTCATCATAACGGTCAATTTTCTGGTAACCCAGAAATGTATCCTCGTCTTCGTCCATTAAATGATTTATAGCATCAATTTTCATTTACTTCTATTTAAAGATTATTCACCCAGATACTCTACAAAATTATTTTCTGTTTCATAAAGTTTCACTGAATGCAATTTAGCACCCTGCGCCTCAACATGTGTCTTTAGTTCGTCAAATATTGCTACCGCGAGAACCTCGGTTGAAGCCATTTTGCCTTTCATAAAATTCACATCCAGATTGATGTTTTTATGATCCAGCGCATCGGTTACATATGTTTGAATAATACTTTTTAGTTCTTTTAAATCAATTACAAAACCTGTTTGCGGATTAATTTCCCCTTTTACCGTAACAAACAATTCGTAATTATGACCATGCCAGTTAGGATTTGAACATTTGCCAAACACTTCCAGATTTTGCTGGTCGGTCCACTCTTCACGAAACAGCTTATGCGCTGCATTAAATCTCTCTCTTCGTGTAATATAAATCATTATCAATTAAATTAACGGCACAAATATACTCAAACTGATTACATGCCCTAAATACAAAACGTGCTGAATTGTTATCTTCGCGTAATGAAAATTCTTCTGGTTGCAGCCACCCTCGCAGAAATACAGCCATTATTGGATAATATTGGCCTAAAAAACAGCGACGTAAGTGCTGAAGTAAACCTTCATGAAATCCATTTTGTTATAACAGGTGTCGGAATGGTTGCCACGGCTTTTTCATTGGGGCGATTTCTGGCCGCCAATTCGTTCGAGCTGGCCATAAATTTGGGAATTGCGGGAAGTTTTGACCGTGATTTAAATCTTGGAGAAGTTGTAAATATTACCGCAGATACTTTTGCGGAGCAAGGTGCCGAAGATGGCGATAGTTTTATAAGCATCGATCAGCTGGGTTTTGGAGAGTCTGCATTTACAGGAAAATCTGCCCAATTTGTTAAATCTCCCTTATTAGACAACATTAAAGAAGTAAAGGCCATTACGGTAAACAAGGTTCACGGACATGAACTTTCCATTATGAAAACTCTTTCGCAGGTTAACGCATCCGTTGAAAGTATGGAAGGTGCCGCATTTTTTTATGCCTGCAATCAATACAAATTGCCTGCAATTCAAATACGTTGCATTTCTAATTTTGTAGAAAGGCGTAACCGCGAAAAATGGAATATTGGCCTGGCCATAAAAAATCTTAATAACTTTGCGCAGGAATTTTTAGAATCACTACCGAATAATTAAGCATGAAATTAACGCTCGGCTTTTCTCCCTGCCCAAATGATACTTTTATTTTTGATGCGATGATCCATCAAAAGATTGATACCGAAGGTTTAGAATTTGAGGTATCATTTGATGATGTGGAGACTCTCAACCAAAAAGCATTTAACCAGCAATTAGACATTACTAAACTCAGTTTTCACGCCTATGCGTATGTAACCGATCAGTATGTTTTGCTGGATTCCGGCAGTGCGCTCGGTTTCGGCGTCGGACCGCTTTTGATCTCAAAAAAAGAAATAGAAAATCCCAATAAGGAACTCGAAAATTTAAAGATCGGTATTCCCGGAAAATATACTACCGCAAATTTCCTGCTCGGCTTAGCATACCCTGAAGCTCAGAACAAAAAGGAAATGGTTTTTTCTGAAATTGAGGAAGAATTGCTGGCAGAGAAAATTGATGTAGGGCTGATCATTCACGAAAACAGGTTTACGTATGAAGAACGTGGATTTAAAAAAGTGCGTGACCTCGGCGAATTTTGGGAAGAATTAACAAGCTGCCCGATTCCCTTAGGCGGAATTATGATTCGCAGAGAATTGCCCGATGATATAAAACAGAAAGTAAACCGGATTATCCGCCGCAGCGTAGAATTTGCTTTCGCGAATCCGAAATCGGGAATAGAATTTATCCGTTCGCATGCACAGGAAATGAGCGAGGAAGTGATGTACAAACACATTGATTTGTATGTAAATAAATATTCAATTGATTTGGGAGAAGAAGGCCGGAAAGCGGTTTCAGTTTTATTTGAAGGCGCCGCAACATTGGAAATCATCCCGAAACCAACAAAAAGTTTATTCTTATAATTTTACAAAATGATAATCATAACTGGCGCCGCTGGCTTTATTGGAAGTTGTTTGGTTCAAAAATTAAATGACGAAGGATATCTGGACCTTGTACTGGTTGATGATTTTTCAAATCCGGAAAAGAATAAAAATTTTGAAGGCAAAAAGTTCTCCCGCAAGGTTAACCGCAATGAATTTCCGGAATGGTTAAAAGCAAATCAGCTTCATGTTCAGTTTGTTTTTCATATTGGCGCCAGAACAGATACGACCGAATTTGACCGGGAATTATTTAATCGTCTGAATTTAGATTATACAAAACAGCTCTGGAATATTTGTGTAGAGTTTGGTTTGCCATTTGTTTACGCTTCTTCTGCGGCAACTTATGGTTTAGGCGAAAATGGTTATGACGATGACGAATCTAAAATTCCGTTGTTAAAACCGTTGAATCCCTACGGCGATTCTAAAAACGACTTTGATATTTGGGCTTTAGAACAAGATAGAAAACCTTATTTCTGGGCGGGACTAAAGTTTTTTAATGTGTACGGTCCTAATGAATTTCACAAGGGCAGAATGGCTTCAGTTATTTTCCATACGTTCAATCAAATCCGGGAAACCGGCTCTATGAAACTATTTCAATCGCATAAAGCGGAATTTGAAGATGGCGGACAGATGCGTGATTTTGTGTATGTGAAAGACGTTTTAAATGTTCTTTACTTTCTGATGCATCATCGTAAAGATTCAGGAATTTATAATCTTGGCTCCGGAACTGCCCGCACTTTCAAAGATCTGGCGGAAAATACTTTCAAGGCTTTAGACCTTGAGCCTTCCATTAGCTACATTCCAACGCCGGAAGATATTCGCGACACTTATCAATATTTTACAGAAGCTAAAATGGATAAACTTCGTTCAATCGGCTATTCGCTTCCTTTTTACAGCTTAGAAGATGGCGTTAAAGATTACGTAAAAAATTATTTAGTGCCGCACAAATATCTATAAATCGTCTCTCAGATTTTCAATGTGCTGTACGCTTAATCGCGATGAAATTGCTGACGCAATCAGCGAAACTGTAATTACGGTTCCAAAAACCAATATAAAATCCATCCACTTTAGCGTTATGGGATAAGCGCTGGTAATTAAATTCATGGATCCCATTTTGATGAAACCATAATGTTGCTGCAACAAACAAAATGAATATCCCACGATTAAACCAATTACGCAACCAATCATTGAGATCATCATTCCTTCGGTAAAGAAAATACCACGGATTAGATTTCTGTTAGCTCCCAAACTGCTTAACACGGCAATATCTTTCCTTTTATCAATTACCAGCATGGTTAATGAACCGATAATATTGAAAATTGCAATTACCAGCACAAAGGTTAGAATAAGGAAGATTGCCCATTTTTCTGATTGGAGTATTTTATACAATAATTGATTCTGCTGACTCCGGTTTTTAACCAAATATGTCTTTCCCAATTTTTTCTGAATATCCCGTTGAATTTTATCCAGATCGTCCGGATCTTTTATATTCAGTTCAATAAAAGATAGATTTTTCTCTTCATTCAACAATTCGCGGGCAAAACCGAGCGGCACAATTACCAGATCGTCCATATCCTGTTGCGACTGAATTACTCCAGCCGGCCGAATTGCCTGTACATTAAATTCTTCGGCAGGATTCATAGAGTTCTGAGCGCCTTTCTTTGGAGAATAAATCTCAATGGTCCTGAATTCATCTTTGATATTCACCGAAAGGTAACTTTGAACCGCCGCACCAATTACCGCAAAATTGTCTCCTTTTTGTTTAAGCGTAAAACTTCCGTCGATAATCATGCTATCCAGATTTTTCTCTTTCACATAATCGTCAGAAACACCTTTAACCA
>JBDTLL010000070.1:0-9983 GCA_039934815.1 Daejeonella sp.
AAATATATTGGAACTGATGAAAACTGGGCTCTGGCAGAATCAGCAATTATAGAAGCTGCTGAAGAAAAAGGTTTAAAAACAGTTGTTGAATTAGGTGAAGCAGCATTTTACGGTCCTAAGCTCGACTTTATGGTGAAAGATGCTTTGGGAAGAAAGTGGCAATTGGGAACAATCCAGGTTGACTATAATTTACCTGAACGTTTTGAACTGGAATATACCGGAAGTGATAATTTAAAACATCGTCCGGTGATGATTCATCGTGCGCCTTTTGGATCGCTGGAAAGATTTGTTGCAGTTTTAATAGAACATTGTGCCGGTGAATTTCCTTTATGGTTAACACCCGAGCAATTTATAGTGCTTCCGATATCGGAAAAATATGAGGATTATGCTAAAAAAGTTTTAGAATCGCTTAATAATTCCGATATTCGCGGCTTGATAGACTCTAGGGACGAGAAGATAGGGCGCAAAATACGCGATGCCGAAGTCAAAAAAATCCCTTATATGTTGATAGTGGGTGAGAAAGAAATGGCCGAAGGACGGGTATCTGTTCGTAAACACGGTCAGGGAGATTTAGGAAGTCTAACAACAGAAGAGTTTAGTAATCAATTGATTAAAGAAATTACCGTTTAATAAAGAAAATAAAATTTGGCATTAGGAAGACCAGGCTTTAACAGAGGACCACGCCCTCCGTTTAAAAAGAAAGAAGCGGAGCACAGAATCAATGAGTTGATCAGGGTTCCGGAAGTTCGTATTACGGGCGATAATGTGGAAACAGGAATTTATCCAATTCGTGAAGCTTTAGCAATTGCAACAGAGCAGGACCTGGATTTAGTTGAAATTTCTCCCAACGCGAATCCGCCCGTTTGTAAAATTGTTGATTACAACAAATTTATCTACGAGCAGAAGAAGAAGATGAAGGAGATTAAGGCTAACGCAAAACAAACGGTAATTAAAGAGATCCGTTTCGGCCCTAATACCAACGATCATGATTTTCAGTTTAAACTGAAACATGCTATCGGTTTCCTTGAAGCTGGCGAAAAGGTGAGAGCCTATGTGCATTTCAAAGGTCGTGCGATTGTTTACAAGGAGCAGGGCGAGATTTTATTATTAAAGTTTGCTCAGGCTTTAGAAGATGTGGGAAAAGTAGAGCAACTGCCAAAGTTAGAAGGTAAGCGGATGTTTTTGACCGTTGCACCTAAAAATGCAGGTAAAAAATAAGCTGAAAGATTTAGGTCTGAAGGCTGATAAAAGAGAATTCAATTAGTAATCGTAAATAAATAGAGTTATGCCAAAAATGAAGACGTGCTCCAGTGCAAAAAAGCGCTTTAAGCTTACTGGAACAGGTAAAATCGCCAGAAAAAACGCATACAAAAGTCACATCTTAACTAAGATGAGTAACAAGCGTAAGCGTGGCTTAGGTCAGACCAGTATGGTATCTGACGCTGATATGGGCAACGTAAAGCGTATGCTTTGTATCGGAAAGTAACAATTAATTTTTAACCAGGTAGCCGGTAAGAAGTTTCTAAAAGAACACCGTTTATCAAAAACAAAACAACATGCCACGTTCGGTTAACGCAGTAGCGTCAAGAAGAAGAAGAAAAAAGATCTTAGACCTTGCCAAAGGTTATTGGGGATCTAGAAGCAAGGTTTTTACCGTTGCTAAAAACACAGTCGAAAAAGGTTTGCAATATGCTTACCGTGACCGTAAAAACAAGAAAAGAGAATTCAGAGCTTTGTGGATCCAGCGTATTAACGCCGGTGCACGTCAGTACGGAATGTCTTATTCTGTATTAATGGGTAAATTAACTAAAAGCGGAAACGGTTTAAACCGTAAGGTTTTAGCTGATCTTGCCATGAATCATCCGGAAGCTTTTAAAGCTATCGTTGATTCAGTAAAATAAGCTCATCGAGATATTAAAAAAAAGGGAACCAAATTGGTTCCCTTTTTTTATTGGTTAAAATTACACTTCAATATTTCCGGTTTTGTTCATTACTAAAATGGAATACCGGTTTTGAGCATTAGACAAGAAATCCAAAGGTCTTTCATCTCCTTCCTCAGCAATACAGAAAGTAAATTTTTCAGGATTTTGAATTTCAAAAATTCCTCTGATCATTTTCATAACATCATCTTTTTCAAACCAAACCAGGTTAATTGCCTTTGGGTTAACATCAGGTATGAAATAGATCATCCCATTGGATTCTATATTCATTAAATTAAGGTAAAAGGATGATTGCTGTAATTTCAGCGTTACCGCAGAAGTTGAAATATTCATCCCGATACCCGACTTCTGATAGGACTCTGCTTCCCAGTAACCATTCAGGTCGGACTTAGAATCAAGACCCTCATTTAAAATATTATTCATCAAATCTTTTTCCCGGTCTGTTGCGATAGAATAGTTTTCATAGAGCGCATTTACAACATCGACTCGTAAAGGCGCTAATTCATCAGGGTAATTTTTATTGATGATATTAATGTATTTTTCAAGATAACTTACTTCCTTGTCTGTATACAATCGTTCCAAGAAATAGCCTTTTAAAAGCGGGGATTCAATACTGTTGATATGGAAAAGCAGATCGTCAATATCTTTTTTTATAATTTGCTGATCACTTTTGTCTCTGGTTCTTTCGAGATCTATGATAAAGGTTTCCAGTTTCAACGCATAAGGCTCACCATAGCTCGGTTCTTTATTTATGGCTTTATCACAATTTAACAAAGCAGTTTCTTTCAGCTCTTTTGTTCCGTATTTCTCAAATAAGTTGGTATGAGCAATGGCAGCATTCACGTAAGTCTGCGGTAAAAGATCGTACTCTTTCTCATAATCCTGAATGAGTTCGATCATTTTTTCATATTTCTCTTTTTCATTTTTAGAACTATAATAACATCGCATCAGGGTATCAATCAATTGGATTTTTAAATCCTTACTAATACTTAAGTTGGATTTTAGAAATTTTTCAAAATTGACGATCAGATCTTCTCCTTCATAATTTTTAGTAGCGGCCCTGTCAAACATGGCCCCAATTACGTCCGCCCAAAGAAAACTAAGAGTTTCTGTGAATTTTAGATCAAGACTTTCAGTTATATTTTTTTCAAAATTCTGGCGTTCCGTTTCCTGCTTCTGTACCGCTGAGAAAGTTTCAGAAGTGTTTTTCGAAATAGTATCTTCAAACTGCTTTAATCGGGTTAGAGACGTTCCTTCAAAATCTACGATTCGTTTATTTAGCGTATTGTTAATTTGCTGTATCTGATTCTCCAGCACGTTTCTAAAGTTTTCAAGCCTTAGACTAATATCTTTTATTCGTTCATCAAATAGATTGCTGGTATCGCTTATAAACTTCTTTTGATCTGTTAATAAATCATCCAGCTTATTCTTGGCGTCCAGATTATCATCTTTTACCTTTTTACTCAATTCCTCTACACTGTTGTCTATTTGCTTTCGGGTACTTTCAGAAAAAAAATATTTTGCCAAAAATCCCAGGAGAAAAGAAATTAAACCAATAATGGTAGTAGTAAGGGCAATTTTTCCTGAGATGTAATTTCCAACCTGCTTATCGACCATGTCCTGAAGCCTGCTGTCAAAATCGGCATTTGGTACGCGTGTATAAAATTTTTCATCCAGTCTTTTTTCGAGTGAATCTATCCTCTGTTTTAAAAGAATATTTTCTTTTTCCAGTCGATTATCTGTTTGGCCATTAACAAGCATGGGAAAAATCAGAAGGAGTATAAATATTTTCTTCATACAAATTAAAATTTGATGCTTAAAAATCTTTATGTTATCTGTTTGAGCTATATAAATATAATTGAAATAAAACATTGAAATTAAATTTCATTCAGAATTATTCCCCGCCGACGGTTTTCAATATTTACTTATTATCGCCTTGGATTTTGAACGAATTAGTGAAATGTATTTCTCAAGACAGATTTAGTTTATGTGTTAAGTGCTAAATGGGGAAGGCGCACGAAAGGGACAGATTTACTTTTAAGCTGCGTCAAGAATGCTCGAAATTTCTTTGCTGAAGTAGGATGATAAATAGTTCAGCCTATTACTGACAAAATATGCGTTTTGGAAATTTATCGAAGATTCAGATACAGAAGTAAAATATTAAGCCAAATCTTACGATCGAAAAAGGAAGGTTCAGTAAGAACAGTTTATTTGTAGAACGATTTCCAAAAAAAAATCCCGGGTTTTTACAACCGGGATTTCATTATGGATAATCTTTCGTTTATTCGATCTTGATATTTTTAAATTACAAATGAATTACTTCGCCGTAAGCATCAGCGGCAGCTTCCATAATTGCCTCGCTCATTGTAGGATGCGGATGAACAGATTTAACAATATCCATTCCTGTAGTTTCCAGTTTTCGGGCAACCACAACTTCAGCAATCATTTCAGTTACGTTATTGCCTATCATGTGCGCTCCCAGGAATTCTCCGTATTTGGCATCAAAAATAACTTTAACAAAACCGTCTTTGGTTCCTGCAGCGCTTGCTTTACCTGAAGCAGAGAACGGGAATTTTCCAACTTTAAGTTCATAACCTGCTTCTTTAGCAGCCTTTTCTGTATATCCCACAGACGCAATTTCAGGTGAGCAATACGTACAACCCGGAATGTTATTGTAGTCTAAAGGCTCCGGATGATGACCGGCAATTTTCTCTACGCATATAATTCCTTCTGCCGAAGCCACGTGAGCCAATGCCTGACCTTTAACTATATCGCCAATGGCAAAAACACCGTCGACATTAGTTTTATAAAAATCGTCAACTAAAACGCGGCCCTTATCTGTTTTAATACCAACTTCTTCTAATCCTATATTTTCTAAATTCGCGGTAACGCCAACTGCTGATAAAACAATATCACACTCCAGAGTTTCTGTACTATTTGCAGTTTTAACCTGCACCTTGCAGCCCGAACCGGAAGTATCAACAGATTCTACATTTGAACCTGTCATAATTGTAATTCCTGATTTTTTCAGACTTCTTAATAACTGTTTTGAAATGTCTTCGTCCTCAACGGGAACAATATTGTTTAAATATTCAACGATAGTTACTTTGGTTCCTAAAGAATTATAAAAATAAGCAAACTCAACCCCAATTGCTCCGGAGCCAACTACGACCATAGATTTGGGCAATTCGGGCAAAACCATCGCCTGACGATATCCAATTACTTTTTTACCATCCTGCTTCAAATTTGGCAATTCGCGGGAACGTCCGCCTGTGGCCAGCAATGTATTTTTAGCAGTATATTCTTTTATAGAGCCATCAGCCCCTTTTACTTCTACTTTTCCGCCTTTTTTAATTTTGGCAGATCCCATAATCACATCGATTTTGTTTTTCTTCATCAGGAACTGAACGCCTTTGCTCATTCCGTCTGCCACATCACGACTTCTTTTAATAACTGCATTAAAATCTACAGAAGATTCCTGAACTTTTATTCCATAATCAGCCGCGTGATTGATGTAATCAAAAACGTTGGCACTTTTTAATAAAGCTTTGGTTGGAATACAACCCCAGTTTAAACAAATTCCACCTAACGATTCGCGTTCTACAATAGCAGTTTTAAGTCCTAATTGAGATGCACGAATGGCGGCAACATATCCACCGGGTCCGCTTCCTATAACTATAAGGTCGTAATTCATATAATATTTGGGTTACAAACAGATTAATTGAGCGCCAAATCTAATAAAATACTCTACTAACAAGAAATCTTTCCACGTAATACCTGCGTTTAAATTCAAAAAATGAGGTTTTGTTGAAAATGTCTGAAAATTAGTGTGTTGTTAACATTAAGTTAACAGCAGGAGAGTTCTTTTTTTAAAAAACTAATTTATCTTTGCCGAAATCAAAAACACATAACTAGTAGATTTAATTCTCACAAACAAAGAAAAAACAATTTATGAAGAAGTTTTTACTCTCTACGCTTGTTTTGTTACTAACCGCATTCAGTATGTATGCCCAGGTAACAACAAGTAGTTTAACTGGTACCGTTACAGATGAACGAGCTGAAACATTGCCAGGTGCAACTGTAATAGCAGTTCACAATCCATCAGGAAGTCGTTATTCAACTTCTTCAAATGCTCAGGGAAAATTTACTATTCCCGGAATGCGTGTTGGTGGTCCTTACACAATTACGTTTAAATTTATCGGTTACAAAGATCGTGTAGTTGAAAATGTGAGTTTAAATCTTGGAACTGTAGCAACTGTTAACGCATCTTTAGACCCAACTGCAACGGAATTAGTTGAAGTTATGGTTACAGCAACAGCAAAAAATGCGATTATTTCTGCAGATAGAACTGGAGCGGCAACAAACGTTGGACGTGAAGCAATTGCTAGTTTACCTACAATCGGCCGTACTATTAATGATTTCACCCGTTTAACTCCACAAGCTAACGGTTCATCATTCGGTGGTCAGGACAACAGATTAAACAACATTACTGTTGATGGTTCATTATTTAATAACTCTTTCGGTCTTTCTGGTCAACCAGGTGGACGTACTGGTGTAGCGCCAATTTCATTAGATGCTATCGATCAGATTCAGGTTAACATTGCTCCTTATGATGTTCGTCAATCCGGATTTGTTGGTGCGGGTGTAAATGCTGTTACTAAATCAGGTAATAATAATGTAACTGGTACTTTCTTTTATAATGTACAGTCTGAGCAGTTTGTTGGGGATAAAACAAAAGATGTTTTATTAACTAAGCAAAACTATAACACGTCTCAATACGGATTGAGTTTAGGCGGGCCAATTGTTAAGAATAAATTATTTTTCTTTGTAAACGCTGAAAAGCAAAAGAATAATTCTCCGGCATCATCTTATTTGGCTAGAGAAAACGGACAGGTAGCTGGAAATAATATATCTTCAGTTTCTGCAGATGATTTATCACTGGTTAGCTCTCAACTTGCTTCAATTGGATACCAAACCGGTATTTACCAAAACTATAACTTTCAGACTAAAGGCGATCGTTTTATTACTCGTTTAGACTGGAACATCAGTGATAAAAATAAATTCTCAATTAGATATAACTATTTAAACTCTTCTGATGATAAGCCAGTGTCTAACTCATCATCTTTAGGTTTTGGAAGTCGTTTCAACGGTTCCAGATCAATGAGTTTCCGTAACTCTAATTACATGCAGACAGAAAAAATTCATTCTGTTGTAGGTGAATTGAATTCAACATTCGGAAAGTTCTCAAATACTTTCATCGCTGGTTACACTTACCAAAACGAGGATCGTGGATCTGCGGGAGATTTATTTCCTTTAATTGAGATACAGAATTCTGGCTCTACCTACATAACTGCAGGTACTGAACCATTCACGCCGAACAATAAATTAAAATATAGCACATATCAGGCATCTAACAACCTGACTTACTACGCAAACAAACACACTCTTACAGGTGGTTTAAGTGTAGAGCGTTTACAATTTGAAAACGTATTTTTCCCGGGTTCTCAAAGTGTTTATGTATTTAATAGTTTGGGTGACTTTAACACAGCTTTAAATTCTTATAAAGCAAATAACAACTTAACAACATCGCCCGTTTCTCTAAGACGTTTTCAATTACGTTTTTCTGCTTTACCAGGTGGTGCGGAGCCAGTACAACCAACTAAAGTTTGGTACACAGGTGCGTATGTTCAGGATGAAATTCAGGCTAATGCAAACTTTAAAATCACTGCAGGTTTAAGAGCAGATATGCCAATTTTCGACAAAACCGGATATTTCAATGCAAACGTTCCTGCTTTAACTTTTAAAAATGGTGCAGGAGAAGATGTACATGTTAGTACTGACAAATTACCAGCATCTAAAATTTTATTATCACCAAGAGTTGGTTTTAATTATAACGTAAACGGTGAAAGTAATCTTCAGATTCGTGGAGGTTCAGGTATATTCACAGGCCGTCCTGCTTTCGTGTGGATTTCTAACCAAATTGGAAACAACGGTGTTTTATCTGGTTTTGAGTCTATCGATAACACAACAACTCGTCCGTTCAATCCAAGCCCTGCTAAATATATTCCAGCTAATCCATCTGCAGGTCTTCCAACTACGTATGAGCTGAACGTTACGGATCCAGACTTTAAATTTCCTCAGGTATGGAGAAGTAATTTAGCTTTCGATAAGAAATTATTTGGAGGTTTAGTAGGTACAGCAGAATTCTTGTATTCTAAAGATATTAATGCTGTTGATTACCAAAACATTAATCAGGAAGCTGCAACAGGTAAATTTACAGGACCAGATGATCGTCCTACTTACCCAGGTTTAGGACTAAGCAGTACTGCTTTCAACAATGCATCACGTATTAATGATAACATAACAGCATTATATTATTTAACAAATACTGATAAAGGATACTCTTATTCTGCAACAGCTTCTATTGAGCGCCCTTACAGAAAAGGTTTCTTCTTCAAAGCTGCTTATACTTACGGACAAGCTAAAAATGTTGTAAATGCAGGTAGTAACGCTAGTGGTTCTTATAACAACAATGCAATTTACCAGGATGCTAACAATGCTCCACTTGGATTTGCAGCGGATGATCAACGTCATCGTGTAATTGCTACTGCTTCTTACAAAAAATCATACAACATTGGTTCATCAGAGATCTCATTCTTTGGAGAAGGTCGTCAGTCTGGTAACTTCAGTTACATATATTCTGGAGATTTAAATGGTGACGGTAACAGAAATGATTTACTTTACATTCCAAATAATGCAAATGAATTAAAATTTGTTCCAAGAACAATTACAACAGGTGGTGTTGCTACAGTGTTTACTGCAGATCAACAAGCACAATTGTTCGAGCAATACATCAATCAGGATGAGTATTTAAGCGCAAACCGTGGAAAATATGCGGAACGTAATGCTGCTCTTTTCCCATGGTTTTACAGAGCAGATGCTGCTTTCATTCAGGAATTCAACATTCGTGACAATGGAAAAAACAACATCCTTCAATTCAGATTTGATGTGTTTAACGTAACTAACCTAATTAACAAGAATTGGGGAAGTGGTAAATTTGTTAACCAGACGCAAATTCTTTCACCACGTGGTGTAGATGCTACTGGCACTCCAACTTACCAATACAATAACTTCTCAGGTTCAACACCGGTAACATCAACGTTTGGAAATTCAACTTCAATTGGTTTTGATACTTATCGTGCTCAGTTTGGATTCCGTTATATTTTCAATTAATAAAATCTAATAAAATTTCAACCCGCTTCGTAATTGAAGCGGGTTTTTTTGTGGCTTAAAAATTGCCGCCTTTAACCATATTTGTAAATCATTAGTACCTTAGTGTATCAATTAAATTAACAGCATGAAAAAAACAAAGTTATTTACCTTGTGGCTTTTGGCTATTGTCTTGTTTACAGGCAATCTGGCTAAAGCCGATGAAGGAATGTGGTTACCGATGCTTATCGGTAAAAATTATGAACAAATGAAAAAGGAGGGTTTCAAATTAACTCCTGAAGATTTGTACAGTGTAAATAAAGCAAGTATAAAAGACGCAATTGTTTCGTTTGGCGGATTTTGTACTGGTGAGATAGTTTCTAAAAATGGTCTCATCTTTACCAATCACCATTGCGGTTACGATGCCGCAGCATCAAATTCTACTCCAGAGAATAATATTTTGGATAATGGATTCTACGCAAAATCATTTGCCGAAGAAAAACCGATCCCGGGATTATTTGTCCGTTTTTTGGTTCGTATGGAAGATGTAACTCCAAAAGTTATGGCTGCCATAAAAGGAGTTTCTGACGCCGAGAAAGCCGCTAAAATTGCAGAGATCTCCAAGCAAATCGCATCAGAGTCAACTGCCGGTACAAGTCAGGAAGCTGAAGTGAAAGATCTTTACAAAGCAAATCAATACCTTTTATTTGTTTATAAAAGATTTAATGATGTACGCCTGGTAGGAATTCCTCCACAATCTATCGGTAAGTTTGGTGGCGATACAGATAACTGGGAATGGCCTCGTCACACAGGAGATTTTTCAATTTTCCGTGT
>JBDTLL010000071.1:0-9878 GCA_039934815.1 Daejeonella sp.
GGCATAATTTAAACCTGCTGTTAGTTGCTGATGTTTTTTATTCCGCTTGCCTATTTGAAGCTGGTCGAATGAGCCTGTCCATATTTACAATAAGGCTCACATTGTTATCTAATCAGAAGCATAACAGCAATACCAAGAATAAATAGTGCCGACAGTGTCAAATAGGAAATAAATGCATACTTAGGATAACTAAGTTTTTTGCTTTGATTTTTCAGTCCTTTAATAACCAACAACTCAACGACCCAACCTAAAGTATAAATAACATTTAGGGCAAGTCCGATAACGAGGTAAACAAGTGGAATTGTCACATAGCCGATGTAAAAACTTAAAAGTCCCACAAGGTACATGAGAATGTTATAGGGAATTCTTCTAGTTTCCCACCACCAGATTACTTCATACCATTTCCTGTTTGTCCTTGTTATTTTAAGAAGGTTCATTTATTTGCGAAGTTTATTGTCTTGGTCTTATGTTGCTCATGCAGGATTGTCGGTCTTGTTACATTTGCAACTAACGGTCAAGGCTTGTTGCTGTTGCGGCATTAAATGCACGTCACTTTTAAGCCAGCACTAATGTAGTAGAAAGCAGCAAAATAACATAAACCACGTCAGCCGCAATTGCAACAAGGTGATGTTACCTGCCGTTTTTCTTTCGGAGAAGCAACTCTGTAAATAGTTTAAAATCTTCCTTTTTGTCCCTTTCTATAGCCTCATTCAAAATTTTAATAGCCTCATCATATTTTCCCTCTGCTCTGTAGATGTATGCTCTTGCAAATCTGTTTTCGGTATACTTGTGATAATTATTTTCCAAATTTTCTATGTCTGTGGTAGCCTTATCAAACTGACGTGCTCTCATCAACAGGTTGATTCTCCTGTCAAGAAGAGTAACTTTTCCTGAATCTGTCAGGTTCGCATTTTCTAACGAATCACCAATTGAAACAAGGTCGGTTTTTATAGAATCTTTTGAAATCCTCGGGAAGAAGTTGGTATACATGGAATCAACCTCATTAGCAAATTCGTCGCAGTTCCGAACCATTGAGAGCGTAACATCAAGCATATACTTCTGCATCGCCATCTCGACTGGTTCTTCAGTATAATAAACTTTGTGAATGTCGTTAAACTGGTCGTTTACACGTTTCGCAAAACATGTGTCCAATCTGGAGTCAATAGAACCAGTCGTTCGGTCATTAAAACAGGAACAGGCTTCTGTCGCTAAAAAATTGGGGTCATGCTCATTTTTTCTGTTACACGAAAACAAGGTCAGTGTCAGTGCGAAAAGGGCGAATGTCTGTTTCATTAAAATAGCAGGTAACTAGTGGATATGCGCTATCAATAGCATATATATTTCACATATGTCAGCTAACTTACCTTTTATTCTGGATATCGAAACTAAAAAAGGGTGAACGGTAGGTATAATTGAGGGAACGGTATTAAGCCTCGCTTTCCGGAGCGAAATAGTCCAGAACGGCTTTTACCTGTTTGAGGTTTAGCACTTCTTTGAGCTGGTTTTCATCCGCTTCGCGGATCTTTTTTACCGATTTGAAATGACGCAGTAATTTATCTGCTGAAGTACGGCCCACGCCGGGAATGTTCTGCAATTCGGTTCCTAAAGTAGCTTTGTCGCGTTTACTCCGGTGGAAAGTAATTCCAAAACGGTGCGCTTCATCACGCAATTGCTGAATAATCTTTAGCGATTCTGATTTCTTATCCAGATACAAAGGATAGGGATCATTGGGATAATAGATTTCTTCAAGTCGTTTGGCAATGCCAATTACCGTTACCTGCTTATCAATTCCCAGCAGTTTTAAGCTTTTTACTGCCGAAGACAGTTGTCCTTTTCCACCGTCAATTACAATTAACTGCGGAAGGGTTTCGCCTTCCTCAAGTAAACGTCTGTAACGGCGATGGACAGCTTCTTCCATGGTGGCAAAATCATTGGGACCTTCAACCGTTTTCACATTAAAATGGCGGTAATCTTTTTTAGAAGGTTTGGCATCTTTAAAAACCACAATGGCCGAAACCGGGAATGTTCCCTGGAAGTTGGAGTTGTCAAAACATTCTATATGTCGCGGAAGCTGATTTAAACGCAAATCTTTCATCATCTGCGTAAGCAAACGATCTGTTCTAAGTTCCGGGTTTAGCTTTTCATACTGATCCAAACGCTCGCGTTTAAAGAAAGCCACGTTCTTTAAGGAAAGATCCAAAAGCTTTTTCTTTTCGCCCAGTTTTGGAACGGTAAAGCGGATTCCCGGATCGTCCAGCTCAATTTCAAAAGGAACTATGATCTCTTTGGAGTGACTGTTAAAACGATTTCTGAACTCAGAAATGGCAATTGTTAATAATTCTTCATCAGTCTCGTCCAAACGCTTTTTCATTTCTAAAGTTTGCGTTTGGATAATGGTCCCGTTCATCACTTTCAGAAAGTTCACAAAAGCATGTTTCTCGTCCGTGGCGATACCAAAAACATCCACATCAGAAATCGAGGAATTTACAATGGTAGATTTACTCTGGTAATTTTCCAGCAGATCATATTTCCGCTTTAAGCGATGCGCCAGTTCAAAATTCAATTCGCCAACTGCTTGTTCCAAATCACTTTTCAACTGACGGACAATGGCGCCGGTTTTCCCATTTAAAATATCCTTGATCTCCTGAATATTCTGGTTGTAATCTTCTTCAGACTGAAATGCCTCGCACGGACCTTTGCAATTTCCGATCTGATATTCCAGACAAACACGGAATTTCCCGGCAGCGATATTTTCCGGCGTAAGCGGCAAATTGCAGGTGCGCAACGGATAAATTTCTTTGATCAGTCCCAGAATATTGTGCATCATGCTAATGGAAGCATACGGCCCGAAATACGTAGAACCATCTTTAATGATTTTTCTGGTCCAGTAAATTCGCGGGAAACGCTCATTTTTAATAAGCAACCATGGGTAGGTTTTATCGTCTTTTAAAAGGACATTGTATTTCGGCTGATGCTTTTTAATCAAGCTGTTTTCAAGCAGCCAGGCGTCAATTTCGGTATCAACAATGGTAAAAGTTACCTTCTGAATTTTACTAACCAGCACCCGGGTTTTGGCGTTAACGCGATAGGTATCTTTATTAAAGTAGGAGGAAACCCGGTTCTTTAAATTTTTGGCTTTGCCGATGTAAATAAGCTCACCGCTGGCATCCCAATACTGATAAACACCCGGTTTGGGCGGCACCTGTTTTAATGCTTCACGATAATCAAATTTTTCCATGTATATATAGACAGCAGATTTGAGATAAGAGATTTGAGAAATACAAACTCATTAAATAATTTTAACGGTATCTAATGTCTCAAATCTAATGTCTTAATACTATTTAAAATCCCAATCTTTCATCCAGTTCGGTTTCTCCCGATTCCTGTTTGCTGTAAGCGCCGCAATCTAAGGTAATTGTTGTTCCGCCTTTTGGCGCTTCAAAATCGCCTTTGGTATAGTTCAGCGACTTATCAGCGTATACACTTTTCATGTATAAAGCAAAAATTGGCAAAGCCGAATTTGCACCTTCACCTTGTTCTGTTGAGGCAAAGTGAATGGCCCGGTCTTCGGCACCTGTCCAAACGCCGGTTACCAGTTGCGGCGTAATTCCCATAAACCAACCATCAGAATTATTCTGTGTGGTTCCGGTTTTACCGCCAATTGGATTATTTAAATTATATCGTCCGCGTAATCTCCGTCCCGTTCCTTCTGTAACAACGGCTTTTAACATGCTGGTCATAACGTACGCTGTTTGCGGATTTAAAGCAACCTTAATTTTCGGCTTGCGCTCATAAATTACGTTTCCGTTTTTATCTTCAACACGCAACAAATACAAAGGCTCTGTCCATACTCCCAGATTTACGAAAGCAGAATAAGCGCCTACCATATCGTAAACCGAAGCGTCGAAAGTTCCTAAACAAATAGATGGATAGGCCGGCACATCGCTGGTTATTCCCATATTTTTGATCAGTGTTGATACCGCAGTAGCGCCAACCTGTTTCATCATGTATGCAGTTACATAGTTCTGCGAATGTGCCAAAGCCGTTTTTAGGGTCAAATATCCCGGCAAGGGTTTATAAGCACGCGGTGTCCAGCCGTCAATAGTTACCGGTTCATTCGCTACCGAATAGCACGGAGAATATCCGCCGCTTCCAATAGCAACTGCGTAAGTGAATGGTTTTGCTGTTGATCCAACCTGACGAGTTCCTGATTTTACCTGGTCGTATTTAAAGTGTTCGAAATTGGTTCCGCCAACCCATGCACGCACGTAACCGGTTTGTGGTTCCATAGACATTAAGGCATTTCTCAGCATCAATTTGTAATATCTGATCGAGTCAATCGGGCGCATGGTAGTATCAATATCGCCTTTCCAACTAAAAATGCTCATCTTAACGGGCGTATCGAAATCTTTAATAATCTCCTCCTGAGATTTCCCTTCCAGCTTAAGCTGCTGATATCTTTCAGAACGTTTCATTCCCTGATCTATCAATTGCTGATAATCTTTAAAAGGGTTTTTCCCTCTGAACTGCGAGTTGAACTGTCTTTGCAGATCTTTTAAATAATCCCGTTGTGCTCTTTCGGCGTAAGCCTGCATTCTGGAATTAATAGTGGTATAAATTTTCAAACCATCCCGGTCCAGATCGTAAGGCGTTCCGTCGGCTTTGGTAATGGAATTTTCTTCAAATGTTTTCTGAATATCCTTCTTCAAAACCGCTCTGAAATAGGGCGCAGAACCTTCATTATGATCTGTCGGATTGAATTTTAATCCCATTGGCAAAGCTTTCAGCCGTTGATTTTCTTCATCGCTCAGATAGTTTTCCTTGTTCATATTGTTCAGAACGGTATTCCGTCTGATCAATGCTCTTTCCGGATTCCTTAATGGATTGTAAAATGAAGGACCTTTTAACATTCCAACTAAAATGGCGGCCTGCTGCGGTTCCAATTTATCGGGCGTGGTGCTGAAATACGTACGTGCGGCAGATTTAATTCCAAAAGTATTGTACGAGCCAAAATCGACCGTGTTTAAATACATGGTGATGATCTCTTCTTTGGTATAATTTCTTTCCAGCTTTACAGCGATGATCCATTCCTGCAATTTCTGAATGAAACGCTTAAACGGATTTTTTGCCCTTTCGGAAAAAAGGTTCAAAGCCAGTTGCTGGGTAATTGTACTTGCGCCCTGTTTATTTCCCGAAAGGTTATATAAAATAATGGTGAAGGTTCTTTTGAAATCTATTCCGGAGTGATTATAAAAGCGAATATCTTCGGTGGCAACCAAAGCGTTAATTACGTTTGGCGAGATCTGATCATAGCGAACATTAGATCTGTTCTGAATATAATAAGTTCCTAAAACTACATTGTCATCCGAAATTACTTCAGACGCCAGATTGCTTTTGGGGTTTTCCAGATCCCGGAAGGAGGGAAGTTTGCCAAATAATCCCAATCCAATACTGAAAATTAAAATGGCGCCGAAGGCTATCAGCCCGATGATCCATTTCCAGAAAGTTATTGTATATCGGTTAAGGTCTTGCTTTGATAATTGGTTACTCATGTTATGTTGGGAAACTGCTAAAAATTCTTCTGGTAAAACTCTATATATTGATTCACTTTTTCGCGGCTGTTCAGCTGATCCAGATTTTTCTTGCTGATAAAAAAGGTGCTATACTTCTCTGCCGGTATTTTCATTATCTCTTTTAATAGTGGATTAATATTTTTGTAATAATCCACAACCGCATCCTTACTTAAAAATGCGCCTACAAATATCAATTGATTTTGGTTATTTACAGCTTTTAACTGATGTTTTATTGAATTAGGTGCAAAATTGGTTCGGTTAAACTGCCCGATCCCAAATCTGGAAGAACTTAAATTAACCGATGGATCTAACACATTTACTACAAAATAATATTCATCAGCGTCTGCAAAACCTGTAAACCCGCTTTCATTTACAGTTTCTGCAACCGGTTTTAAAGCACCATTATTAGCGTCGGGATCATTTGTTGCTATAACTTCTTTTGCCGGATTGTTAGTATTCTCAGGATTTGCCGGAGGGTTTTTTGCCAACGTTAAAGTTACTCCATTTTCTGTTCTTGGTTCTTCAACAAATCGCGGTTGGTTTGGATCTTCGTCAACTAACGCGAAAACACGTTTATTCATCATGTTTTGGTTTTCATCCAGATAAATTAAATGTTCCTTTACTAAGGGGACAATTAATTTATCATCTGGAAAACGGCGAACAATTTGCTGAAAGGCTGTATCTAAAGCGGCCAGTTTTTGCGTGTGGCCAATAGCCAGTGCTTTTAAATAGGCAAACTGAGCAGATAAATTATTTTGGCCGAAAGCTGTTTCCGCCTCACTGGCTTTTCTAATTACTTCCGCATAATCTTTAGATTCGTAAGCCGTGTAAGTTTCATTATATGCCTTTTGCAGCGCCTGTTCCTGCGCATCAGATTTCTGGTTGTAATTTGGGTCTTTAATTATTTTGGCAAACGACGTTTCCGGATATTTCTTTAAAATCAGGTCTTTGTATTTTAGAGATTTTGCCGGATCAGACTCCGCATACATGCGATATAAATTATAATATACCGGTAAGTTTAATTCACTTTCGGGATATCTGTTAATTAACGTTTCGTAATTTTTAATCGCATTTCCGGGTTCCGTTAAAATATCACGGTAGTAATTTCCAATATCATAATAAGCTGCCGCGATGCGCTGATCTGAGGCGTTTTTCTGCTCGGTGGTTAAAGGAATATTGTCAAACGGATTTCCATTTGTGGTTTGCACGGTTGGGGTTAATTCATCCGGATTATTTGGAACCATGCTGGCGGATACATTGTTATCCTGAATGGCATTTGCAAGGTCAGAAGCAGAACGTTGGCCACGGCGCCAGTTATCTTCCAACTTTCGGTTTCCCCAGCGTTTTTTAAAATCAGAAAAACCCTGACTTAAAGCTGTAACATTATTAAAATAAAATTTGCTGTCGCGGGAATTTTGAAAAGGTTCTGTATTACTGTAAAAAGTTGCTTCTTGTCCCGGAGCAGATTGCTGCAATGCTTTTTCTGCCTGCCGGCGGGATAAAATTCCAATCCTTGCTTTTCGCTCTGCTTCAGGCAAGCCGGCCAGCATCTGCAAGGTATCTTCCATAGCAATAACCTGCAATCTGCTGGAAAGTAATATTAAGTTACTTGCCTTTTTTTGAACCAATGGGTAATTCAAGTTTTGTGGCGACAAACTGTTCAGTGTGCTGTCGTAATAATTTTTAGCTTGTATGAATTCCGAATTTTTTAAATACAGATCTGCCAGTTTTAAATAAGTTAATCCCCGCTGATTCTGATTTCTGGAGTTTTGTCGCAACCCTTTATTGTAGTTTTCAATGGCTTTCTCTAAATTATCTTTTTCGGCATAGCTGTTCGCAATTTCATAATAGATCTGGTCCAGAAAATCACGGTTTTTATCATCTTTTAATAAAGAATTTAGCTGCCCGGCACGGTCAATTTTCTTACCGTTTCGTTCATTCTCAATGCTTATTTTATTTAATAGAGCATTAAAAGCCATATCAAAAGGCGCATTGCTTTTAATTACTTTAGAATAATTTGTCTGTGCTGCTTCATTCTTTCCGGCGTTTTCCTGTAACTGAGCCAGTAAAAACGTCCAACGAATTTTTTCATTTTTTTCTTTAGTCAGCTTAATAGCTTTTTCTAAAGATGTAATTGCCTCTCCGTCTTCGCGTGAGTAAATTTGAATCTGCGCTTTGATCGCGTTTAAATCTGCTACAGATTTCTTTTCGGTGTTGATGTATTTAAAAGCGCTATCTAATGTCGATTTAGCTTCTTCCATACGATCGGCGCTTATTAAAGAACGGATTTTATAAGCCAAAGACGCCTGCCTCAATTCTTTTTCTTTCGGAAAAGAATTGTACACGTACGTGAAATATTCGATGGCATTGTAAAAATTAGATTTTAAGTGGTTTGCTTCCGCGATAAGGAAATAAGCATCGTCAACATATTTGCTCTGAAATTTCTCATTGACAATGGTGTTGGCTTTCAGAATTACCTCATCTAATTTTTTTAATTCAGGCTCGGATAGTTTTTCGTCCGGCTCTTTAAAAACCGGAATAAAGTTTTCAAAATTATCCTGATAGGCGATCTCAATATTGCGCTGGCTTTCATTCAGCAGCTCGCGGGCATTATACAATATATTGTACCGGGCAGTTAAATTCTGCATACCGCGACTTGCAACGGTATCTTTTTGCGATCCGCAACTTAAAAGGCCGGACAGCAAAAAAACAAATCCCAGAACTTTAACTATGTTTTTGATAACGTTTCTCAATTAGAATGATCACAATTAAACCACCTGGATGCAAATTTATTATCCAGGCTCGTAACCAGAAAGTACATTGTAAATATAGTATTTCAATTTAGTTTTGATGCCTTGATGCAATTTATCAATATCGAATTTCACTAAATGCAAACTCAGAAATGGCAATTAAAATTTAATAGTTTTGTATCCTATATAATAAGGTATAAAAATGAGCGCAGAAGAACCAAAAGGCGAGGACGATCTTAAAGAGGAAAAGCAGGCTTTAAATAGTTATGCAAAATATACAGGAGTTGGCTTCCAGATGATGGCTATTATTGGCATTTGCGCTTTTATTGGCTACAAGTTAGACGAATATTACCATCACGAAACCCAATGGATAACTGCTTTAGGCGGAGTTATAGGGGTTGTCGCAGCTATTTATCAAACCATCAGACAATTAAAATCTTGAAGTTTTCCAGATTCATTCTGCTGTTTATCAGCTTTTTGGCTTTACTTGCCGCCGGCCCGTTAATAAGTACTTATTATTTCCAGAAAAATGATTTTTTGATCCCATATTTCTGGGAACTTTTTGCTGTTTTTGGAATTTTAACCCTTGTAATTTATTCATTCGCCAGCTGGCGAATGCAGATTAGCAACAAAGCTTCGGGCCAGGCAATACTTGCCAGCGTGACAATAAAGTTGCTTTTTTGTATGATACTGGCCTTTATCTATTTATATAATATCGATACAGATCCGTCTAAATTTTTGCTGAATTTTTTTTATCTATATTTCTTTCACACGGTATTTGAAATCTATTGTTTGTTGTGTAACTTGCGCAACCAAAAAATAAAGTAAATATCCCCTTAATAAATGGATTTGAGCCGTATTTTCAATTCAAAAAAAATAGTTAACATAGCTTTTTCCGCTGTTTTTCTAGCTTGTACAATCTTTACGGCACGTGCCGAAGAGCCAATAAAGGTCGAAGAACCGCATGTTACACGTTCAGAAATGAACGCTCCGCACGAGGAAAAAGAAGAAGATATTTCAGCCACCATTCTTCATCACATTGCCGATTCGCACGAATGGCATTTTTGGGGAGAAGGCGAACACAAAGTTTCTTTGCCTTTGCCGGTAATTTTATGGACGAATAACGGTTTAGTTACTTTCATGTCTAACAAGCATGATGGAAATGATCACGGAACGGAAATTTTCCTGGAAAATGGTCAGAACATGATTAATTATCACGGAAAGTATTATTATCCAAACGAAGTTGCGAATGCAGAAGGCGCTTATGTAGAGCTGGATGAAAACGCGGTTCCCGAAAATGCAAAGCCCTTAGATCTTTCTATTACTAAAAACGTAGTGTCTTTATTTCTTTCTGCAATTGTATTGCTGATCGTATTTGGAGCTGTAGCAAAATCATATCGTACACGTGTTGGTAAAGCCCCAAAGGGAATTCAATCTTTGCTGGAGCCAATTATACTTTTCGTTCGTGATGATATTGCAAAACCGCAATTAGGTTATCGCTATGCGGCATTTATGCCTTACTTATTAACGGTATTCTTTTTTGTTTGGTTAAATA
>JBDTLL010000072.1:0-9825 GCA_039934815.1 Daejeonella sp.
CCGCCTTCAGAAATTTGGTAAGCAGCCATGCTGCCATCTTTTGTAAAGTTTAGGCCCGCAAGTGAAGTTGTTGCATCTTTTGAAAATTTATTCGGATCTAAAAAAACCTCCGCTTCGCCACCGTTTTTTTGACGGTATAAAACATACTGGTTTTGTAAACCATCGTTTTTGTAGAAATAAGTATAGTCGCCTTCCTTAAATGGAGCAGAATATTTTTCGTAATTCCACAACTTCTCTAAACGGTTTTTAATGTCATCCCGAAAAGGGATTTTGGAAAGATAATTTTGAGTTACTGCATTTTCTGCTATCACCCAGGCTTTTGTATCTTCTGCACGATCGTCTTCTAACCAGCGGTAAGGATCAATAATAGTAGTGCCAAAGTAAGTGTCGCTTACATCTGATTTTTTGGTTTTAGGATAGGTCATTTTTTCTGGTAAAGTGCTTGAATGTTGGGCAAATGCGCTTCCCGTAAGGTAAAATATTGCTGCCGCGAGGCAAATATAGCGTTGTTGTTTCATGGTAATTTTTTGGTTTTTTCTAAAATAATGATTCCTGCTGTTAATACATTAATTTTTTGAAATTGACTATAAACTACTAAAATGTTCGCATCTGAATTTTTGTGTATTTTTGGCGCCTATGCCTTTAGGGAATAAAAAAATATATTTTGCTTCAGATTTTCATTTAGGTGTCCCCAGCCATCAGGCTAGCCGTGAACGGGAAGACCGCATTGTAAGATGGCTAGCGGAAATACAAAAAGACGCTTCGGAAGTCTATCTTTTAGGTGATATTTTTGATTTCTGGTTTGAATACGCTACTGTAATTCCCAAAGGATTTATACGCTTACAGGGCAAACTTGCAGAACTGACAGATTCAGGGATTAAAGTAACTATGTTTAAAGGCAACCACGATATGTGGATGTTCGATTATTTCCAAAAAGAATTGGGCATCGAAATTATTTCGGACGAACTGGTTATAGAACGGTTCGGAAAACGAATCTATATGCATCACGGCGACGGATTAGGTCCCGGCGATCCGGGTTATAAATTCTTGAAGTCTTTTTTTAGAAGTAATTTTTGCCAATGGATGTTTGCCCGTTTACATCCTAATTTTGCTATCGGAATTGCAAAGTATTGGTCGGGGAAAAGCAGAATTGCCAACAATGTAAAAGAGCAGCGTAAAATTGATGAGCAGGAATGGCTGGTTAATTATTCTGAAGAAGTTTTAAACAAGGAGCATTTTGATTATTTGATATTTGGTCACCGGCATTTGCCTTTGGATATTCCCTTAAAAAACGGAAGCCGCTATATCAATCTCGGCGAATGGATCAATTATTTCTCATATGCGGTTTTTGATGGGCAGAATTTATTATTAGAGTATTTTGAGAAAAACCAAATTGAGAACCAGGCGGATAAATAGTTGGCGCAGTTAAACGTCAACATTTCAGATTAAAGTCAAGGATTAACAAGCCCTTAAAATATTAACTTAAAAAGGCTTATTTTTGTACGCTTTTTGGCACAGGAGTAGCAGAAATAAACCCGATGGCAGCGATACCCCCGAAGTAAAACGAAGGGAGTATAAGCGGACAGCGGGAAGATGCTTAAACAAGAGCTGTGTATTAGCTTTTCAAATTAAAATATGTTAAAGAAATTAGAATTAATAAAACAACGCTGGCAGGAAGTAGAACGGGAATTGAGCTCGCCGGATGCGATGAGTGACATGAAACGTTTTGCTCAGCTAAATAAGGAATACAAAGATCTTTCTAAAATTGTTGAAGAATACCATATCTACAGCAATATTATGAGCAATATTGATACGAATAAATCATTATTGGCATCGGAGAAAGATGACGAGATGCGTGAGATGGTAAAAATGGATCTGGACGAACTGTTAGAAAAGCAGGATGAAATGGAAGAAAAGATCCGTTTGATGTTGATTCCTAAAGATCCGGAAGATTCCAAACACGCCATTGTTGAAATTCGTGGTGGTACAGGTGGCGATGAGGCTGCATTATTTGCGGGCGATTTATACCGTATGTACACACGTTATTGTGAGCGCAGAGGCTGGAAAATGGAAGTGATGGATGTTACGGAAGGTTCTGCTGGCGGTTATAAAGAGGTTGTTTTTAATGTGGTGGCTGATGATTCTTATGGTCAGCTGAAATATGAGTCGGGTGTTCACCGTGTACAACGTGTTCCTGATACGGAAACGCAGGGTCGTGTGCACACTTCTGCCGCTTCGGTGGTTGTTTTGCCAGAGGCTGATGAGTTTGATGTGGATGTGAATATGGGCGATATTCGGAAAGATTTGTTTTGTTCTTCCGGTCCGGGTGGTCAATCTGTAAACACAACTTATTCGGCAGTTAGGTTAACGCACCTTCCTACCGGGATAGTTGCTCAGTGTCAGGATCAGAAATCGCAACTGAAAAATTTTGATAAAGCCTTTGCCGTTTTAAGGAGCAGAATTTACGAACAGGAACTGGCAAAAAAGAACGAAGAAGATTCTAAAAAGCGTAAAACTATGGTTGCTTCCGGCGACCGTTCTGCAAAAGTTAGAACTTATAATTATCCACAGGGACGCGTTACCGAGCATCGTATTGGCTTAACAATTTATAATTTGCCCAATGTAATGAACGGCGATATCCAGGAAATTATTGATCAGTTGCAACTGGCGGAGAACGCGGAAAAGATGAAAGAAGGCACTATAGCCTAATAATTTTATAAATGGCAGGGAGATATTTTTGTTAGATTAAAACTTTTGCGATTGAATATGAACTCTTTAAGGGCAGTATTTGAATAAATTTAATTTAATGTTGCACTGTATTGTTTATAACCCTATATTTGCCTCACTTTTAAGGGAAACCAAGGAAGAAAGTTCTAAATGATTCCGTAGCTCAGCTGGTAGAGCATAACACTTTTAATGTTGGGGTCCTGGGTTCGAATCCCAGCGGGATCACTTTAAAATACGTATCTTGACCAAGAAATTGGTGGTACCAGCAGATACAAAAATGGTAAAACGGTCCGGTAGTTCAGTTGGTTAGAATACATGCCTGTCACGCATGGGGTCGCGGGTTCGAGTCCCGTCCGGACCGCTGGTAAAGCCTCTCAGAGAAATCTGAGAGGCTTTTTTGTTTTAATCGTTTTCAGATTTAACCTCCTTATCCACGGTTTGCATCAAATAATCAAACAAGTTTACTTCTGTAGGGATATTTAATTTTTTTCTCAGGCGGTAACGGCTTACCTCAACCGCTCTTACGGTAATGCTCATTAATTGCGCCATTTCTTTAGATGTTAAATTCATCTTCATATAGGCACAAAGCTTTAATTCATTAGGCGTTAAACCGGGGTGGCGGTCTTTCATGTCAGCCAGGAAATTTGAATGGACATGGTCAAAATAGATTGAAAACTGCTCCCAATCTGCATCTCGTTTTTCTACTTCGTTTAACAGCCGGAAAATCTGTTTAAATTCAGCACTGTTATTATCAGAGGCAGACATTTTCTCCAAATTAGAAACAACTTCTTTGATTTTGGTTAAGACCTTCCCCCGCTGAACAAGGTGCATGGTAGTGCTCGCCAATTCTTTATTCTTGAAGTTTACATCATCTTCCAGCTTTTCATTTTTGAGTTTCACAATTTCACTTTCCTGGCTCTCCATTTCCAGCTGATGAAGATATTTTAGCTTTTCTTTTTCTTTAATATGCCGCTTTCTTTGCCAGATTCTGATGTAATTAACGATACCGATTAAGAAAATTAAATAAACAATAAAGCTCATATAGCTCAGATACCAAAACGGTAAAACTTCAAAACTGTACGATGCCGGTTCAGAAGAATTTCCAAGGTTGTTTCGCGACTTTACTTTAAATGTATAATGACCAGAAGGTAAATTGGTATAATCTTTTTCACTTTTTTCTGTCCAGGGCGACCAGGTTTTATCAAAACCAACTAATTGATAGCTAAACTGAATATTGTCTTTTTGCTCGAAAAGTGTTGAGGCAAATTCAAAATGAATAGAGTTGTATTTATTTTTAGGAACTTCTACCTTTTTACCCAGATCTTGCGTGGCAGAAAGCTGATTGTCTTTTAAAAAATAACCTCCAAATAATATAGAATCGGCTTTGCCGGATACTCTTACCTGACCAATAAATACATTCAACTTTCTGATATTCTGAATGTATTTCTGATAATTAAGATGAATCACACCTTTATTAGCTCCGATAAAAATGTTGTTGTTATCTACCGGATAAATATTTTCGAAACCGCTTACAACTTTTGAAGACAGTTCCGGGAAATAAAATATTGAATAACTTTTTCCTTTTGATGGTTGATTGTAATCTATAATTCCAATCTGTTTCTCGCTTACAAACCACACGTTGCCATTTGGGTCTTCTTTTAAATACTGAATCGGTATATCTTTTAAAGGCTCGTAAAATTCCGGGGATTTTATAAAACGCCCTTCTTTTTCATCAAACTCATAGACACCTTTTGAGGTAGCAACAACTATTCTGCTTTTAATTTTGAATACATAATTATACAAAGTTGTAGGAAGGCCGTCTTTCTTTGTATATAAACTGACTTTATTTATTTTTTTAAAATCACCAGAAAGATTTATTTCATAAACTCCATGATAGGGATGAGATGCCCAGGCTGTATTGTTCTGAGGGTTATAAATTAAAAAGCGTAAAGGATCATTGACACCGGGTATAGATCCGGCGTTTAAAAATTTACCTTGTTCATAATTTATTAGTTGAAGACCCGTGTATGTGCCTGACAGGATATTTTGACTTGGGAAAATATTTGCCATCGGCAAAAAGAGCCATGTTCCCGGCGAATTGTATAATTGCTCCGCAAAATTGTTCTTGATAACAAATGCACCATCTTCATGCGCCAGCATTAAATTGTTGTTGATTTCTTCCAGTCCCCAAACCTGCCCTTTTGTATTTTTAACTTCTTCAAAATAACCCGGCGACTGGCTTATATCTTTTATGGATGGATTGATCTCACTCGACTGGAAAAGTCCGTTAGAAGTTCCTATAAATAATCGGTTATTGAACATTTTAACCGCATAACTGGTCACTTGTTTATTCTTGTCTGGATAGATTTGTGTTATAGCACTATTGATTGCCATAAAATCAATCCCATCATCCTGGCCTATCCATAGATTTTTATTTTGATCGATGTAAACACTACGGACATTGTTTTTTTGAAGGCCCTCATCAAAGGAGTATTTTTGGATCAGTTTTCCGGCTTTGTTCATAATAAGAACACCTCCGGAGGTTGTTCCGAATGCGTACCAGTCTTTATTTACCACTGTGGCACAATAAATTCTGTCGTTAAAAAGAGATTGATCTTCGGAAGTTGGTTTTGGAGTTAATTTAGAGCCTTCCAAAATGAACAAGCCGTTTTTCAATGTGGTAACCAGAAAAGATCCATCATTATATTCCATTATTGAGGAAATAGTGATTTTGCTAAGAATTGGGTCATTGCATACCGGCTTCCAGATTCCATTCTGATACGTCAGTAAGCCCTTTATTTTCTCCTGTACAAACAGTTGGCCATTGGCTTCTCCTAAAAAAACCCAGGAATTTTCAGGATTTAAGATTTTAATAATTCCATCTTTTAGATGTATCAGTTTAGTTAAAGAGCGAAAGAAAACCTGTCCTCTGATAATATTAATATTCCAGATATCGGCAAACTGTCGGTCTTTAACCGGGATCAAGTCTTTTAATGAATGGTAAATTAACTTTCCGCTTTGATCGGGAAAAAAATAGCCAAGCTCATCCTGCCCGCCAACGTAAATTCTGCCATTTTTATCAATTTCCAATGATCTTACAACCGTGCGGTTAGGTAGAGGATATAAATTCCAGAATTTGCCATTAAATGTTAAAAGCCCTTCGTTGTTCCCAAAGTAAATGGTGCCAAATTTGTCCTGTGCAATATCCCAATTTTGGGTTCCCGCCTTGTATGTTGAAGTGTTGTAATTTATAATTTGGGGAGTGCCTATCTGGTTCTGTCCAAGTGTAGATTTAACAAATAAAACAGTTAGAATTAAGACTAGAAATACCTTCATTAATTATTTTATGGAGTACCGATAACAGTATTTAAATACCAATTTTTAACATCTATTTTTTAAATATAGAAATATTTGTTGAAAACCAATTTTCTTCAATGTAGTAGTAATGTTCAGTAGAAGTTATCCGAATTGGGTGATTTATCACCGTTTGTATGGGTTATGTAGTAGCTGAAAAAATTACTTTGTAGTATTTAGCCTATACATTTGAGTAAGTGTTTGCTGCCCCGGCAGAAACGCTACTAACCAACTAACCAATTTTTAATCAATTAATCAAAATTATCTTTATGAACAGAATGTTTATTTTCTTTCTCTTCATTTCCTGCGCATTGTTAAAACCCCAAATAAGTTTGGCTCAAAACGATGTTCAGGTTAGAGGAAAAGTAATTTCCAAATCAGATGGGTTACCGCTACCGGGAGTTACTGTTGTTGTTGAAGGCACCACTAATGGAACTGCCACAGATGCTGCCGGTAATTTCGCTTTACAAATTCCAAAATTAGGATCCGTACTTGTTTTCAAACAAGTTGGTATGGAAACACAAACTTATAAAGTTAACAACACTAATTTTATTTCAATCAATATGCTGGAAAGCGTAAATGCATTGGAAGAAGTTGTAGTTGTTGGTTATGGTACTCAGAAGAAAAGTGTTGTAACCGGAGCCATTTCCGGTCTTGAATCTAAGGATATTCAAAACCAGCAAATAAGCAGAGTTGAACAGGCATTACAAGGAAGAGCTTCCGGCCTTACCATTGCTTCCAGTTCCGGTGCGCCAGGCGCCTCAGCAACTGTGAGAGTTAGAGGTACAACTACTATTGGTAATAGTGATCCGTTATATGTAGTTGACGGCGTAGTTGTTGACGTGGGTGGAATTGATTATCTAAACCAAAATGATATTGAATCTATTCAGGTTTTAAAAGATGCTGCTTCTGCGGCTATATATGGAGCACGTGCTGCCAGCGGTGTTATCCTTGTTACAACAAAAAAAGGCAGAAAAGGAAGTGTCGGAATTAATTATTCCGGATACTACGGAAATCAGGCTCCGGTTAGAAAGCTGGACATGCTTAACGCAACAGAATATGCAACTTTAAGAAATGAGGCATCTGTGGCCGGCGGTGGAAGTATCATTTATAATGATCCTCAGTCTTTAGGGCAAGGTACCAATTGGCAGGATGCATTGTTTAATGACAATGCTAAAGTTCAAAACCACGAATTAAGTCTTACGGGTGGAAATGATGCCTCTACATTCTATACTTCTTTCGGTTATTACGATCAGGAAGGTATAGTTGCAAGTGAAATATCTAATTACAAACGATATAATTTAAGGTTAAATTCAACGCATAAAGTTAAAAGCTGGTTGAATTTAGGTCAGAATGTAGGTTATTCTCACATTAAAGCTAAAGGAGGATTAGGTACTAACACAGAATTTGGCGGACCATTAAGTTCAGTTATTAATCTTGATCCGATCACACCAATTGTAGTAATGGACCCGGCAATTGCAGGTCAGTCACCTTACAGCACACAACAGGTTGTACGTGATGCAAATGGAAATCCTTATGGAATTTCTCAGGCCGTGGGTCAGGAAATGACTAACCCGTTTGCTTATATTCAAACTCAGTTAGGAAATTACGGCTGGTCTGACAATATTGTTGGTAATGTGTATGCAGAGGTTGAACCGATAAAAAATTTAAAATTCAAATCTTCTTTAGGAGCTAAACTTGCGTTCTGGGGTGGTGAAAGTTTCCGTCCAATTTTCTATCTAAATCCGGCGACAACGAATTCTCAAACAGCATTTAACAGAGACAGAAATCAGGCGTATAATTGGAATCTTGAGAATACGGCTTCATATAGTCATTCTATAGACAAACACAATTTCACTTTACTGGCTGGTCAGGGTGCTTACCGCGATAATAACTCTAGCGGAGTTTACCTTTCATTCTCAAATATCGCTGCCAGTAATTTTGAAGAAGCGTCTTTTAACTTAAAAGTTCCAACTGCTAACAGAAATTCAGACGCTTACGAAGGAATTAATCACACAGTAAGTTCATTATTCGGACGTGTGGTTTACGACTATGATCAGAAATACTTGTTTACGGGTATTATTCGTCGTGACGGTTCTTCCAGATTTGGTAGCAATAACAAATTCGGTTACTTCCCATCAGCTTCAGTGGGTTGGGTTCCATCCAGAGAAAGCTTCTGGCCAGAAAATCAGGTTGTAAATACTATGAAAATCAGAGGTTCTTACGGTATTGTAGGAAACGATAATCTTGGAGATTTTAGATATATCTCAACTGTTGGAGCAAATCGTAATTATGTTTTTGGTTACGATAATTATTATATCGGCTACAGTCCGGATGCGCCTGCAAACCCAGATTTAAAATGGGAAGAAACAAGTCAGTTAAATATTGGATTTGACGCCACATTATTTAATGATTTCAATTTTGTATTTGACTGGTACACTAAAAAAACAAGCGGAATTCTGCAAACTATTGCCCTTCCGGGATATGTAGGTTCTACAGGTTCTCCATGGGGAAATGTTGCTGACATGCAAAATAAAGGTGTAGAATTTGAACTTGGATATAATAAGAAGTTAGGAGAGTTTAATTTAAACGTGAACAGCAATCTTTCTTTCCTTAAAAACGAGGTGACTTATTTGGGTGAAGGAAAAGCCTTTTTAGATGGCGGCTCTAATATTCAAAACAGTGCGTATCCTATTACAAGAACCGCCGTAGGCGAGGCAATCGGATCGTTCTATGGTTTCAGAACTCAGGGGATTTTCCAGAATCAGGCAGAAATTGATGCCTATACAGGTACCTCCGGAATGATTCAACCAAATGCCAAGCCAGGTGATTTTAAATGGGCTGACTTAAACTCTGATGGTAAAATCGATCAGGCCGATAGAGAATTTATCGGAGATCCAACACCAAATGTAACTTATGGTCTTACTGTAAATGCTGGTTGGAAAAACTTCGACTTATTAGTATTTGGTCAGGGTGTTGCCGGAAATCAAATTTTTCAGGGCTTACGCAGATTAGATATTCCAAATGCAAACTGGCAGTCAAAAGCGTTAACGCGTTGGTCTGGAGAGGGAAGTTCTAACTCATACCCAAGATTATCTACTGATGATCCAAACAGAAATTTCTCAAACCCATCTGATTTCTTTTTAGAAAATGGAGATTATTTCAGAATTAAAACTTTGCAAATTGGATACACACTTCCATCGTCGATAATTGGAAAATCAGGTTTAAATAAAGCCAGAATTTATGTTAGCAGTAACAACCTGGTAACATTTACAAAATACACAGGATTTGATCCTGAAATTGGAACAGGCGGAAGCTTTGGAATTGACAGAGGTATTTATCCTCAGTCGCGTTCATTTCTGTTTGGAGTAAATATCGGACTATAATTTAAGGAGATTTTAAAATGAAAATATTCACACTTAAAACATTCGCTGTAGTTGCATCGGCTTTGATGGTAACTACTGCGTGTAAAAAAGATTTTTTAGAGGTCGATCCCAAGGGAACACTTTTAGAATCTAATTATTATAAAAATGCAGATCAGGCTTTCGCCGGATTAGTAGCAGCCTATGATCCGATGGGATTTGAGACTGTTAACACTTACCATAATTTTGGTGCCTTAAATAGCGCATCAGATGATCACGTGGCAGGTGGAGGTGGTTCTGCTGATATGGAAACCTGGCAGGTTTGGAGTAATTATACTTTAGATCCTTCCAAAGGACCGCAGGGAGATTACTGGAACAGAAA
>JBDTLL010000073.1:0-9792 GCA_039934815.1 Daejeonella sp.
GAGATGTGATTTATATAACTTTTGCTTCTGTATGTAATAAGTTTACCAGCTTTTCGGTATCGGCCGCGTCAACCATAGTAACGGTACCGCGAGGTGCGGGAGTTTCATACGATTTAAAATCTGCAAGCTGCTCGATTTCTTTTGCTTCTATAACCTGTAAAGGCTTTGTTCTGGCAGACATAATTCCACGCATATTCGGGATTTTTGGTTCTGCAACGCCTTCGGCACAACTGGCAACAAATGGAAGCGGAACAGTTAGCATTTCTTTACCACCTTCAATTTCGCGTTGAATACTTGCTGTAGAATCATCAAGATCTAATTTTTTTATGATAGATATTGAAGGTATTTCCAAAAATTCACCAACCATGGCTGCAACCTGCGAACCATTGTAATCAATAGACTCACGCCCGGTAAGTATCATGTCAAATGAATTCTCTTTAGCATATTCAGCGATCTGAAAAGCTACAAAATAAGCATCGCGGGGAGCAGCATTTATTCTAACGGCGTCATCGGCACCAATTGCAAGTGCTTTACGAATTGTAGGCTCGGTAGCAGATTCTCCTACATTAATTACAGTAACTGTACCTTTTCCACCTTCACAAAGTTCTATAGCACGGGCCAAAGCAATTTCATCATAAGGGTTTAAAATGAACTGTACACCCGATGTGTTAAATTCGGTATTATCGTTGCTAAAGGTTATTTTTGTTGTAGTATCCGGAACGTTACTGACACAAACTAATATCTTCATATAAATTCTGTTTTTGCAAATCTACTTAAAAAAGCCAAATTAAAAATGCACCGTAACCGATTACAAAAGCTTTTGGACTTTATCCAGAACGAACCTAATGATCCTTTTTTGAAATATGCACTTGCAACCGAGTATTTAAACGCGAATGAACCCGATAAAGCTTTAGAATATTACGAAGATTTAATAACAAATCATCCCGATTATGTAGGCACCTATTATCATCTTGGTAAATTGTATGAGGCTTTAGAACGTAAAAACGATGCAATAAAAACTTATCAGGATGGGATGACTGTTGCGAGAACCTCCAGAGATATGCACGCTTTTTCTGAACTGCAGGCTGTTTATAACGCTGCTTCAGGATTAGATTATGAGGACGATTAAAGCGGGAATTTTGAGCAGTCGTCATCTATTGTTTTTAAAGGATGTGTTATGGTTTACTTTAACCGCATTTGGCGGAGCACAGGCTCATATTGGTATAATGCTCCACGCATTTGTAAAAAAGCGTCATTATATTTCTGAGGAGGAATTGCTTGAACTGAATGCGCTCACTCAAATATTACCAGGCCCTTCTTCAACTCAAACTTTGGTAGGCATTGGCTATAAAGTTGGTGGTTTACCAGTTGCCGTAATTACTTTTTTGATCTGGGTTTTGCCCTCGGCAGCCATCATGTGTTTTGCGGCAATCAGCTATTCTTTATTAGGCGAAAAAGACAAATTTGAGTCTGTTCTTAAATTTATTCAGCCTGTTGCAGTTGGTATAGTTGGCTTTGCAGCTTACACGCTTGGCAGAAGTATTCTAACTTCTCAACTAAAAATTTGGATGGCGGTAGCTTCTGTTGCGGCAACATTAATTTTAAGCAATGCTTATGTTTTTCCCATACTTATTTTACTTGGAGGAATAATTTCATCAGCTATAGATACACCCTTGGAAGAGACCGAGTTAAGGACAAAATTATTTTCAAGTATCAATCCAAGAAAAATCAGTTATTTTATCGGGATCCTGTTGCTATTTGCAGCCCTGGGAGCCATCATTAATCGTACTTCACCTTTCAGCTTACCCATTCGTTTATTCGAAAACTTCTATCGTAACGGTATTATGATATTTGGCGGTGGGCAGGTTTTGGTGCCATTTATGTTTACCGAATTTGTGGGGATGAAACATTACATTTCCTCTAAAGAATTCCTTGCGGGATTTGCTTTACAGCAGGCAATTCCCGGCCCTACATTTTCTTTTACTTCCTATATAGGATCCATGACCTTAAAGAATTTTGGGTACGGACCCTTCGGTCAGATTTTAGGCGCTTTTGTAGCCGTTCTGGGAATTAACCTGCCCGGAATTATTCTGGTTTTGTTTATTGTTCCCTTTTGGAATGATCTAAAAAAAATAACCCGAATCAAAAATTCCTTATCGGGGATTACAGCTGTTTCGGTCGGATTTATAGTGGCGGCATTTATACTTTTACTCCAACCAATGGGAGTAAATTTATTATCAGTAACTATTGTGGCAATAACTTTTTTACTGTTAGTTTTTACAAAAATAAAAACCCCTGTTTTAATATTAGCAGGGGTTGTATTGGGAATAATCTTATAGCTAATTAAAAAGGTGGCTCTTCGTCAATATCATCCATACGGGATGGACGAATAATAAATTCACTCGGCTTCTCGAAATCTTTAGACGGCGCAATGCCTGCAAACGGATCGGCTTTTCCAAATGACGATGGGCCCGAAAAATCTTCTTCCAGATCTGTAAACTTTACAAACTTACCGATGAACCGAAGTGGCACAGTTCCGGTTTCGCCATTACGGTGTTTTGCAATAATTACTTCACCAATACCAATTGTAGACCTTCCTTCTTCATCTTCGGTTAAACCGTAATATTCTGGTCTGTAAAGGAATAAAACCATATCCGCATCCTGCTCAATAGAACCAGATTCACGTAAATCCGAAAGCATTGGTTTCTTTTGTGCTCCAGGTCTGGTTTCAACCGCACGACTTAACTGCGACAGCGCAATTACAGGAACATTTAATTCTTTAGCAACAGATTTTAACGCTCTGGAAATGCTACCAATTTCCTGCTCACGGTTACCGCCTTTTCCTTCACCTTTTCCATGCATCAATTGCAGATAATCGATAATAATCATCTGTATATCGTATTGCGCTTTTAAACGACGACATTTTGCACGGAACTCAAAAATATTTAACGCCGGAGTGTCATCTATAAAAAGTGGAGCTTCTGTCAGTTTTCCAATTTTTGAATGTAATTGTTGCCATTCCCATTCAGCCAGATTTCCTTTACGGATTTTTTCCTGTTCAATTTCGGTCTCGCCGGAAATTAAACGATTAACCAACTGAACTGACGACATCTCCAACGAAAAAACAACTACCGGTTTGTTAAACTGAACGGCCGCATTACGTGCGCAACTCAGTACAAAAGCCGTTTTACCCATTGCCGGACGTGCAGCTATGATAACTAAATCGGATGGCTGCCAGCCTGAAGTCATTCTGTCTAAAGCTGTAAAACCAGAAGGAACTCCGGTTAAGCCGTCAACACGATCTTTAATTTTTTCTAAATTATCTAATGATTCGCGAATGATATCATCCATTTTTCGGGAATCACGGCGAAGGTTATTCTGTGCAATATCAAATAAGTTCTTCTCCGCATTATCCAGTAGATCGAAAATGTCGGTTGTGTCTTCGTACGCGTTACTTATAATTTCTGTTGAAATACGAATCAGCTCACGCTGAATAAATTTTTGAGAAATTATCCTTGCGTGATACTCAATATTGGCGGCCGACGCGACACGATTTGTTAACTCTGTGATATAATAAGCGCCACCAATCATTTCCAGATCACCTTGCTGGCGTAACTGAGCTGTAACAGTTAAAATATCTACGGGAGATGACTTTTGGAAAAGAGCATGTATAGCTTCAAAAATTTTCTGATGGCTATCTTTATAAAATACTTCTGGTTTTAAAATATCGATAACTGCGGATAACGCATCTTTTTCAAGCATTAACGCTCCTAATACCGCTTCTTCCAAGTCTACAGCTTGTGGCGGCAGTTTGCCCATGCCGCTGGATAGACCAGTTAATCGACTGCGCCTGTCGGTAGAAAATGGTGTTTTAACAGTGCGATTAAAATCCTGATCTTTATCTAAACTCATAAAACAAAATTATAATAATAATCTATCCTTCCTTTTTGAAGTTCTTCACAACCAACTTTTTTAGCAAAATACACTTACTGATATTCATGCTCCTAAGCTTCATTCTTATTCACACGGAGTGTGGAAAAGTAGCTAGAAAATTTAATTTACAGCTTCCTGGAGTCTTTAAACCCAATGTTAATAACTTTTGCTGATGTTAATAATCTGAACTTAAAATTCGCTTTCTAAAGTTAAATCAGGCGGAAAGGTAAATTATAGCTAACTTCGGCGCTCAAATATTTTATCAGATGAACACTAACTTCAATCGCACAAAAAGAGAAAATACTCCCAGAGAATCTAACCAAATGGTATTTGGTATACGGGCTGTTATTGAGGCGTTGAAAAGTGGTAAAGAGATTGAAAGTTTATATGTTCAAAGAGGATTAACAGGCGGAATTTTTATTGAGTTAAAAGCCCTGATAAAAGAGCATGATCTTACCTTTCAGCAGGTTCCGGTAGAAAAATTAAACCGTATTACAAGTAAAAATCATCAGGGCGTTATCGCTTTTATATCTCCCATCATTTATGATAAGATAGAAAATATAATTCCTGCCATTTTTGAAAAAGGGGAGACACCGCTTATCTTAATTTTGGATGGAATTACGGATGTAAGAAATATGGGTGCCATTGCCCGAACCGCTGAATGTGCCGGAGTTCATGCCATTGTTGTTCCATCAAAAGGTTCTGCGCAAATTAATCCGGATGCTATAAAAACTTCCGCGGGAGCGTTATATAAAATTCCGGTTTGCCGACATGAAAGTCTTTTGAAAACTGCCAAATTTCTTCAGGAATCTGGTTTGCAACTTGTTGCCTGTACAGAAAAAACAAATGATTATTTGTACCAGCCGGATTATACGGTTCCAACAGCGGTAATTATGGGATCTGAAGAAAGCGGAATTTCAACTGAATTGATCCGCATTGCAGATCATCTGGCAAAAATTCCAATGTATGGTGAAATCGAATCGCTCAATGTTTCAGTTTCGGCAGGAATACTAATTTATGAAGCGATTCGACAAAGGATGCAGACTAAATAAAATCGGTTCCAAAGCGTTGTTTAACATCTGCAACAACCTTTTTGACATTCTGTTCCTGATCTCTTGGACATATTAAAAGCGTGTTATTATCTTCAACAACAATAAAATCATGTAAGCCCTGAATGATAACTAATTTGTCTGCAGGCATATTTATCATACAATTAGACGAATCAAACATCATGACATGTTTTGTGGGAATAACAGCATTTCCTACATAATCTTTTTCGGCAAGTTCATAAACAGAAGCCCAGGTTCCTAAATCAGACCAGCCAAATTCTGAAGGTAAAACATATACGTTATCCGCTTTTTCCATTATGCCGTAATCGATAGAAATATTGGTACACTGGTAATATGCTGATTGTATGAACTCTTTTTCATTTGGCGTATTGTATACGGATTCGCCCTCTTTAAAAATATCGTTAATCTCCGGAAGATAGCTTGTAAATGCTTTTAAAATATTTTTAACAGACCAAACAAATATTCCGGCATTCCATAAAAATTCACCGCTTTGAATAAAGGTTTTGGCAAGTTCAATATTCGGCTTTTCAGTGAAAGTTTTAACCTTATGAAAATCTTTATTTAAGGTAGACGAGTTGAATTGAATATAACCATATCCCGTGTCCGGACGGGAAGGTTTTATTCCCAAAGTAATCAGGCAATCATTTTCTGCGGCTGTTTCCAGCGATTGATTAATATATTTTATAAACCCATCAGTATCTACAATTAGGTGATCTGATGGCGCTACAACGATATTGGCGTCCGGATTGATCTGGTTAATTTTATGACAACCATAGGCAATACAAGGTGCGGTATTACGCATAATTGGCTCGCCTAAAATCTGATAATCCTGAAGATCGGGAAGTTGCTGTTTTACCAGATCTGTATAAGACTCATTGGTAACAATAAAAATATTTTCTTTAGGAACTATTTTTAAAAAGCGGTCGTAAGTATGCTGTATTAATGTTTTTCCGGTACCAAGGATGTCAATAAACTGTTTTGGAAATGCGGTGCGGCTAATTGGCCAGAATCGGCTTCCAATACCCCCCGCCATTATTAGTGCGTAGTTGTTTTGTTTCATTAATTGATCAGTTTTAAATTATCCCTTCCTTTAAAAGGTCGTGGATATGAATGAAGCCAGAATATTTATTTTCTGAACTTACTAAGAGTTGTGATATATTATTGCTTTTCAAAATTTCGAGCGCATTTACAGCCAGTTCGTCTTTATCGATAAACTTTGGAGATTTCGCCATAATATTTTCTGCTATTAAGCCTTCAATACTGTCATAATTTTCCATCATTCTTCGGATATCGCCGTCTGTAATGATCCCTGCAATATATTCATTTTCAATAACCGCAACTGCGCCTAATCTGTTTTTAGTAATTTCTATAATTACTTCTCTAACCGGAGTTTTTAATGAAACCTTAGGGCTTTCATTATGGATAGATATATCGCCTACTTTTAAATAAAGGCGTTTCCCCAAAGAACCTCCGGGATGATATTTTGCAAAATCAGCGCTTGTAAACTCTCTGCTCTCCAAAAGGCAAACAGCTAAAGCATCGCCCATGGCCAACTGCGCAGTTGTGCTGGTTGTAGGAGCCAGATTATGCGGGCAAGCTTCCTGGTCAATAGTGGTATCCAGTATCAGATCAGCATGATTTGCTAAAAACGAATTGCAATCTCCCACCATTCCAACTAAAGTATTTCCTGCCTGTTTTAGGAGCGGTGCCAAAACTTTAATTTCGGGTGTACTTCCACTCTTGGAAATGCAGATAATTAAATCATCGTGCTGAATCATGCCTAAATCGCCATGAATGGCATCAGCAGCATGCATAAAAATGGACGGTGTACCGGTAGAATTCAGCGTAGCAACAATTTTTTGAGCAATTATGGCACTTTTACCAATTCCTGTAATAATAACTCTGCCCTTTATTGATAAGATACGAAGTACTACTTTTGCAAAATCTTCGTTTAGTTGCCGGGCGATTCGTGTAAGTCCTTCAGCTTCTGTTCGAAGCGTTTTTTGCGCTATTTCCAGGATTTCTGTTTTTGTTTTCAATCAGAAATTATTTATTAAATGCGATTAATGCGCAAAACTATGTTATTTTATATATAATTTTAACCTTTTATTTTATTAATACCCTTTCCAATTTTTTCCAGGAGGACGATGGAGATCAACAAATCATTATTTGACAATTTACAAAATTTCTTTGGCTTTGATAATTTTAAAGGTGACCAGGAGGCTATAATAACCAGCATCCTGCAAAAGAAAGATACTTTTGTAATTATGCCAACGGGGGGCGGCAAGTCAATATGTTACCAGTTACCAGCTTTGATGAGTGAAGGAACGGCATTGGTAATCTCCCCATTAATTGCCCTGATGAAAAATCAGGTAGATCAGTTAAGAGCTTTTGGTGGTACAGAAAGTATCGCACACTTTTTAAACTCTTCATTAAATAAAGCTGAAATAGCAAAAGTTAAACAAGATGTAGTTTCGGGCGATACTAAATTGCTTTATGTTGCGCCAGAATCTTTAACCAAATTGGAGAACGTAGAATTTCTTCAATCCATAAAAGTATCATTTGTTGCGGTTGACGAAGCGCATTGTATTTCTGAATGGGGGCACGACTTTCGTCCGGAATACCGCAAAATACGTCAGGTTATAAATAATATTGGCGATAACATTCCAATAATAGCTCTTACAGCCACGGCAACTCCAAAAGTTCAGCAGGATATTCAAAAAACACTGCAAATGAATAATGCTGTGCTTTTCAAATCTTCTTTTAACAGACCGAATTTATTTTACGAGGTACGTGCCAAGCGTAATGTTTTAAAGGAGATTGTACGGTATGTAAAATCGCAGGAAGGAAAATCCGGAATTGTATATTGTTTAAGCCGCAAAAAAGTTGAAGAAGTTGCCGAGGCGCTTCGGTTGAATGGAATTAAAGCCTTGCCTTATCATGCCGGACTGGATCCGAAAACCCGGGCAGAAACTCAGGATAATTTTTTAATGCAGGACGTTGATGTGATTGTAGCAACAATTGCATTTGGAATGGGCATTGATAAACCGGACGTTCGTTACGTAATTCACCATGACATACCAAAAAGTATGGAAGGTTACTACCAGGAAACCGGGCGTTCGGGCAGAGATGGTGGCGAAGGTGTTTGTCTGGCTTTCTACTCACAGAAAGATATTGATAAACTAACCAAGTTTATGAAAGATAAGCCAGTTTCTGAACGTGAAATTGGTACTCAAATATTAAAAGAAGTAATTGATTACGCCGAGTCGTCTGTTTGCAGACGTAAGCAAATACTACATTATTTCGGAGAGAATTTTAATGAGACTGGTTGCGATAACATGTGCGATAACTGTCGTCATGCTAAAAAATATTTTGCTGCCGAGGAACCTTTAAAAAGAGTTTTAAAGCTAATTACTCAACTGGGCGAGAAGTTTGACGATAATTACCTGATGAATATTATGTTGGGCCGTGAAAACGCTCAAATTTTATCTTATAAGCATCAACTATTACCTGAATTTGGTTCAGGAAAGGAAGAAGGAGAGATTCTTTGGAAATCGCTTATGCGGCAAGCGTTATTAAATAATTTTGTTGCAAAAGATGTTGATAATTACGGATTACTAAGATTAACTAAATCCGGGCTTTCCTTTATTAATTCGCCACATGCGCTTAAATTTCAATTAAATTATTTTATTGAAATTCCTGAAGATGAAAATGAGGGCACAGGGCAACAAAGCGGCGCACTTGATACTCATTTGTTAATGATGATCAAAGATTTGCGAAAGAAAATCGCGAAGCAAAAAAATCTTCCACCCTTTGTAATTTTCCAGGATCCATCATTGGAGGAAATGTGTACGCATTATCCGGTAACTATTGATGAATTGAAACAGATTCAAGGTGTTGGAAACGGTAAAGCGTTAAAATTTGGAAAGCCATTTATTGAATTGATAAAATTCTATGTAGATGAGAATGAAATTGACCGTCCGGTTGATTTAGTGATTAAAACGGCTGCCAATAAATCTGCTCTGAAAGTTTCCATAATTCAAAATATTGATCGTCAAATCACTTTAGAAGATATTGCTTCTTCAAAAGGAATGAGTTATGAAGAGATCTTAAAAGAAGTAGAAACCATTGTCAATTCTGGTACCAAGCTAAATTTGAATTATTATATAGATGACATGATTGATGATGATCGTCAGGATGAAGTTTATGAATATTTCAGATCAACCGAAATAGATTCAATTGATACCGCATTAAACGAGTTGGGCACCGACGACTATTCTCGCGAAGAAATCCAATTGATGAGAATTAAATTTTTGTCAGAAATGGGAAATTAATGGTTAAGGGATTCAGAACGCGGCTTTTGATTGTGATCATTTTGATGGCAATAATTTCAATTTTGTTAAGCCATTTCTATTCCCTGCAATCAATTGATATCAACATTTACGACAGTAATTTAGCGGTTTCTTACAGCGGAATAATATTCAGTTTCCTGTTTTTGGTTTACCTGATGATTGAAACTTTATTTTACAGACAGGCAAAAAGAAAAAATGAGCAAAACAATTAATCAAATACCACAAATAAAACATACAGATTCTTCAAACTTTTTTCTAATGGCAGGTCCATGTGTGATAGAAGGCGAAGATATTGCCATGAGAATTGCCGAAAGGATTATTTCTATCACGGATAAGTTAAGTATTCCCTTCATTTTTAAAGGCTCTTACAGAAAGGCTAATCGTTCCCGGTTAGATTCTTTTACCGGTATTGGTGATGAAACTGCGTTGAAAATTCT
>JBDTLL010000074.1:0-9743 GCA_039934815.1 Daejeonella sp.
GATACTAAACACTAACTTTTCAGCAGATGCGAAGTATTTGCCTGCGCCGTTGGCATTACTATCATTTCATTGATGTTAACATGCGCCGGTCTGGAAACTACAAACCAGATTGTATCTGCAATATCCTGCGCATTTAACGGTTCAAAACCCTGGTAAACCTGTTTTGCACGATCTTTATCACCTTTAAACCTTACTTCAGAAAATTCTGTTTCTACAGCGCCGGGATGGATCGCAGAAACTTTTATCCCGTAAGGTAGAAGATCTATGCGCATGGCTTTATTTAATGAATCAACCGCGTGCTTTGTTGCGCAATATACATTCCCGTTTGCGTAGGTTTCTTTTCCGGCTATTGAGCCGATATTGATAATATGCCCGGATTTACTCTGGATCATCCAGTTAGAAACTACTTTGCTAACGTATAATAATCCTTTTACATTGGTGTCGATCATGGTATCCCAATCATCTATATTTCCGTTTTGGATAGGATCTAAACCCTGACTTAAACCTGCATTATTTATTATAACATCTACTTTTTTCCAATCATCCGGAAGTGAATTCAACGTTTGAACTTCTGTGTTGTTTCTAACATCGATGGTAAGAATTTTGACTTCTATTCCAAATTCGGAGATTAGTTTTTCGGAAAGATCTTTAAGCCTTTCAGTTCGGCGAGCTACTAAAATCAGGTTGTATTTCTGTTCAGCAAATGTGCGGGCGCAAGCTTCGCCAATTCCGGCGGTAGCTCCCGTTATCAGAGCAATTTTCGACATATATTTAAAGGTAAAGCCGAAATTACTAAAACCTGATTAGGTTTTAGAACGATTTCAATTATTATTCAAAGTAAAGGCTGAATTGAAAGTTGCGCAAAAAAAGTTTATCCAACGGAGTTGAATACGGGTGATCTTCCGGCCGCAATACATTTCTAAACGAGTTGGATAATTTTATTTCGGGGGATAACTTGAAATACTCAAAATACAAATCAAGGCCAATTCCGGCTTCGTACCAGAGAATATTTTTATTGTTCTTCACAAATTTTTCCGCCAGGATATTATCCTCGTCATTGGTTTTCTTCTTAGACACAATATCTATAGAATATTTTGCACCGGCCAAAACATAAGCTCTGAAGTTTTTTCTGCGATCTGACTTTATTTTTATCCCGAGAGGAAAATCTACCAAAGTTGACTGCACTCTTTGCTGTTTAAATTGAGTGGAATCTAAATATCGGTAATCCAAAAAACGGTCTGAAAATACCAATGCGGGAGTAAAACGAATGTCCGCGTTATTGCTTAAGCGCAAATTGCTCACAAAGCCTAAACCAAAACCCGGAGAAGTTGGTGAGCTAATACTGTACAGTTCAGGTTTTACCAAACTTCCATCCTGCGGATCATAAAATGGTGCCCGCCAGTCTGGTTTTTTAACAATTTTATATTCGGAAGAGATATATTGAAAGGTAAAACCGAAATGAAAAGGTTCGCTATCTACACCGCCACCCCAGCTTTCCTGTGCAAATAAATTAAGGGTTGAAATAAGGAGGATCGGAACTAAGAATAAAATTCTTCTAATCATTTACGGCCAGTATAAATTGAACAAATTCCAAACGCTAATGGTCTGCATTTGGTATTTCTGAAACCTGCTTTCTCCATTCTTTGTGTAAACGCCGCTCCGTCCGGAAAAGCTGCAACAGATTCCGGCAGGTATGTATAGGCGCTGGAATCTTTAGAAAAAAGCTTTCCTATTGTTGGCGTAATGTATTTAAAATAAAAGTTATATCCCTGTTTAACAGGAAAAACTTTAGGTTTTGAGAACTCTAATATAACCGTTTTGCCTCCGGGTTTTAAAACCCTGAACATATCTGAAAGTCCTTTATCCAAATTTTCAAAATTGCGTACGCCATAAGCAACGGTTATCGCGTCAAACGTATCATCCTCAAATAATAGTTTTTCAGAATCGCCTAAGCGAACTTCAAAAACATTTGATAAGCCTCTTTTGTCAATTTTGTGCCGGGCAACTTCCAGCATTCCACTGGAAATATCTACACCAATAACTTTTTCCGGCTTCAGTTTACTAATCGCTTCGAAAGCTAAATCGCCGGTACCGGTTGCTACATCCAAAATGTATTTCGGTTTGTCTGCCAGCAATTCGTTAATTGCTTTTTTCCGCCAGATCACATCAATGCCTAAGGACATAAAATGATTCAGAAAATCATAAGTGCCAGAAATATTATTAAACATGGTAGCAACCTGATCTTTTTTGGAAGCTTCTGAGTTACTATAAGGAGTTACTGGTTTAGACATATGCTGGCAAAGATAATGATGTGTTTGTTTTGTTGAGCTACCACTCAATTAATAAATCCAAAATAATAGTAGAGGGGATTTTGACCACATCGCGTCAAGCTCCTCTAAAATTTCACTCCAAAAATACAAGTCTTCATCTCAATACTAATTTCTACCTTTGCGCCAATGATTATTAAAAGCGCAGAATTCCAGGTCAGTAATACCCGTACAGATAAGTTACCTCCACCGGTTTTGCCGGAATATGCCTTTATTGGCCGATCAAATGTTGGCAAATCATCTCTGATCAATATGCTGGTTCAGAAAAAAGGACTTGCAAAAACTTCGCAGACACCTGGAAAAACACAGTTAATAAATCACTTTTTAATTAACGAAGATTGGCAGCTTGTAGATTTACCCGGTTATGGATATGCTAAAACTTCAAGAAGTAATCGTCACGACTGGGAAAAATTTATTCGTTACTATTTGCGTAACCGCGAAAATCTTCAGTGTGTTTTTACTTTAATTGATAGTCGGTTAACGCCGCAAAAAATTGATATCGAGTTTTGTTCATGGCTTGGCGAAAATGGAATTCCATTTGTATTGGTTTTCACCAAAGCAGATAAGCAGTCCAGAGTAAAATCAGATCAGAATATGGCGAAATTCAAAAAAGCTTTATTACCCATTTTTGAAGAAGTACCTCCGCAGTTTATCACTTCTGCAGAAACAACTGAAGGTCGCGATGAACTTTTGGCATTTATTGACGATATCAACCGCAAGTTTGAAAAACTCGATATCGTTTAGTTGACGATAAAATTAGATTCTGATAACAAAATCGATCATTTTAAAAATTAATTTGCAGCGCTGAAAACCAATTGCAACATCTAATTTAATCTATCTGATGAAAAAATACTTTTCACTGGTACTTTTTGCTCACACCATATTTGCCATGCCATTTGCCTTTATTGGCTTTTTTCTGGCTGTAACTACTACAGATCATCCTTTTAACTGGATAAAATTGGTTTTGATGGTGCTCTGTATGATATTCGCCCGAAACTCTGCCATGGCGTTCAATCGTTACCTCGACAGAGATATTGATGCTGAAAATCCCAGAACTATCATTCGCGATATTCCTGCCGGACGAATCCCGGCAAATAGTGCTTTAACTTTTACCATAATTAATTGCCTGCTGTTTATTATCAGCACACGTTTTATAAATCCGCTTTGCTTTTATCTTTCTCCGGTTGCGCTGGCGGTAGTTTTAGGTTACAGTTACACCAAAAGATTTACCCCTTTATGCCATTTAATTTTAGGTTTGGGTTTGGCCTTAGCTCCTATTGGTGCTTATCTGGTGGTCACCGGAGAATTTGCACGTCTACCGATATTCTTTTCGCTGGCAGTTTTATGCTGGGTAAGCGGTTTTGATATTATTTATGCTTTACAGGATGAAGAATTTGATCGTCAAAACGGGCTCAATTCTATTCCGGCCTGGCTGGGTAAGAAACGAGCATTGATGGTTTCATCTGCATTGCATGTTTTATCAGTCATTTTTATTGCCTTGCCGCTTGCATTTACACCGTTGAGCTGGTTTTACATTGCCGGTGTTTTATTTTTCATTGTACTATTAGTTTATCAGCATCAGCTTGTAAAGCCAGATGATCTGAGCAAAGTTGACCGGGCATTTTTTACAACAAATGGAATTGCATCAGTTGTATTTGCTGCATTCTTTTTCCTCGATATTTATTTAAGAAATCAATTTTAAAACATAAATCCACTAAAGAGATTTATAATTTTTAATATTCCCGATAACCGAATTTACATTATGAAAGATCTTCTAATTTCTAAAAAGCCAAGAAAGTTTATCCCAGAAAATCTGGAAACCAAATGGGAAAACCTGGAACCTCTTTTTAAAGAATTACAAAGCCGCGAAATAAATTCAAAATCTGATCTTGAAAAATGGCTGCTCGACAGAAGTGAACTTGAGGCCGCACTTGAAGAGGATTTTGCATGGCGATATATTAAAATGACCTGCAATACAGCAGATGAAAAACTGCTCAGCGATTTTCAATATTTCGCTACGGAAATAGAACCTAAAATTTCACCCATCAGCAATGAGCTGAATAAAAAATTTGTAGAAAATCCTTATTCTGAGAAATTAGACAAGGATAAATACTTTGTTTACACACGAAGCATTAAAAAAGCTTTAGAACTTTTCAGAGAAGAAAATATTCCGCTTTTTACGCAAATACAAATTGAGCAGCAAAAATATCAGGGAATTACGGGAGCCATGTCTGTTACTTTAAACGGACAAGAATATACTTTGGAGCAAGCTTCGGTATTTTTAAAAGATACCGACCGGAATGTAAGAGAACAAACCTGGAAAGCAATTACAGAAAGACGGTTGCAGGACAAACAAAAGCTGGATGATTTATTTCAGGTCTTGTTAAAACTTCGTCATCAGGTTGCTTTAAACGCGGGTTTTGAAAACTTCCGTGATTATATGTTCCAGGCAATGGGGCGTTTTGATTACACTCCGCATGACTGTTATAAATTTCATGAGGCAATTGAGCGGGAAATAGTTCCAATTTTAGAACATCAGGCTGATAAACGTCGGGAGGCTTTGGGTTTAACAGAATTGAAACCATGGGATATGGACGTGGATGTTTCCGGAAAATCTGCTTTAAAACCATTTCAAAATGGCCAGGAATTGATTGATAAATCAATTTCCTGCTTCAGCGGCTTGCATCCATACATCGGCGAACGCCTGGAAATAATGAAAAATAACAACCTTTTTGATGTTGATTCCCGCAAAGGAAAAGCACCGGGCGGTTATAATTACCCTTTGGCAGAAACCGGAGCGCCTTTCATTTTCATGAATTCTGCCAATACATTTCGCGATTTAACCACAATGGTTCACGAAGGCGGACATGCTGTTCATACGTTTATTACGGCAGATCTGGAGTTGAATGATTTTAAACATTGTCCGTCTGAAGTTGCAGAATTGGCTTCTATGAGCATGGAATTAATTTCTATGGATAAATGGGATGTTTTTTTCGACAATCCCGAAGATTTGAAACGAGCGAAAAGAGACCAGCTGAAAGACGTTCTAAAAACTTTACCATGGGTTGCCGTAGTTGACCAATTTCAGCACTGGATTTATACAAACCCGGACCAAACTCCGGAAGAAAGAGCAGAAGCCTGGAAAAAGATTTTTGAACCGTTCGGAAATAATTTTGCTGACTGGACTGGCCAGGAAAATGCTTTAGAAAATTTGTGGCAAAAGCAGCTGCACATTTTTGAAGTTCCGTTTTATTATATCGAATACGGAATTGCCCAACTCGGCGCCATAGCCGTATGGAAAAATTACAAGGAAAATCCCGAAAAAGCTTTAACGCAATATTTGGATGCTTTAAAATTAGGCTATACAAAAACCATAAAAGAGATTTACGAAACTGCCGGCATAGAATTTAATTTCAGTGCTTCGTATGTTAAAGAGCTGGCTGATTTTGTAAAAGATGAACTTGAAAAATTAGATTAAGTTCTGCAGATGGTTCTCTTCGAATCACGGTTTAATAGTATCTGGGCTCGAATTTTGCATACGTGCTAAATATTTTACTACGCATATAATACTTGCTTTATGAAAAAATTAATTCTTGTGTTATTTATAGTAAGCTTAGGTTTGTCTGCCTTTGCACAAAACTGGGATAAGGTAGAAATCGATTCAGCGGTATCTATCAAGTTACCCAAAGGATTTAAAAAAACCGAAAAAACGGGGGAAGAAAGTTTTTCGGCGCAAACGTCTTTCGGCACCATTTTAATTTTTAAAGCAGATGATGATGCGAAAGTGACTCCTGATATCGAAAAAGATAAGCACCTGAATACTTTCTACGATAAATATATAACCCGTGTAAAAAATTCAAGCAAAGATGGAAAAATCACACACGAGAAAGATTCTGTATTAGGAGAGCTGAAAGTAAAAGATTTTACGCTGGAAATTGATAGCGGAAGCGGAACGCAATTGAGAAAATTCAGATTATTACATGCAAATAATGCCACTTATACTTTCGAATTTCTTTTTCAGGAAATTCATAAAGAATATGCAGCAGAAGAGTGCAACCAGTTTTTTAATTCAATTTCTGTGAATGACACTCTTCACAGAAGTGATCAGTTTACTGACGAGAGCATTCCGGCTACCAGTAACAACAGAATTTATATTGTTGGCGCAGGAATAATTCTGGTTGGTTTACTTCTATTTTTTGTTTTGCGAAACAAGAAAAAGAAAACTACTTAGTTAGATTAAAATTAATTTTCCCGTCTAAAGCGGGAGAATTATACCATTTCGCATTTTCCAGCCACCATGTTAATTGAAAGGTTAACACAACTCCCAATACCGATCCGGCAACTATATCCTGGAAAAAATGCTGCGCCAAATACACTCGTGAATAAGCAGTTAAAAATGCAATTGGTAAAATAATCCAATGTTTATGGCGGTGAGGTAATAAAATGCTAAGAACTACAGCCAAAGAGAAAGCGCTCACACTATGTCCGGAAGGAAAACTATTCCATTGATGCAAGGAATTTCCTTCAACTATTCTGATTTGATGAACCCCTTCAAAAAACTTAGAAGGCCTTGGCAAATTAAAAATCCGCTTCAGAATTTGTGCGGCGGCAGATGTATATGCGTAAGCCAACAGCGTTAAAATCCCAAAGCGGTACTTAACGAATAAAAGTCCGATCCCAAATAAAATCATCGTCAGGCCATCTCCGAAAAAAGTTATTATGGTAAAAAAATGGTCTAAAAATGTATTGTAGTGCGTATTTGTCCACAAAAATAGTTCAGCTTTTGTTGTGTTTAATTGTATTAAAAGGGCAATTATCAATACAAAAAGATACGTTAGAATAAATATTCTATGCTGTTTCAGGAGGTTCAGAAAGCTTTTGGGCATTTTTTCTTCAGAAAGTGTATTCAAAACTAATTATTTTTTAAGTTTGGAAGAAAAAACCTTTACTAAGCAATTAAACTATGTCGCAAAACTTCTTCCGCAAAAAGTCAATAGATCTGATTATGAAAGATCGGAGGGCTGGATACACCGATGCGGAAAATGAATCTGAAGGATTAAACCGAGTTCTTAAAGTTAAAGATCTAACGTTAATGGGAATTGCCGCCATTATTGGAGCGGGCATTTTCTCAACAATTGGAAACGCCTCTTTTAACGGCGGTCCGGGTGTAAGTATTTTATTTGTAATAACAGCTATCACTTGCGGGTTTTCGGCCCTGTGTTATGCCGAATTTGCTTCGCGAATTCCAGTATCCGGAAGTGCTTACACGTATGCGTATGCATCATTTGGAGAATTAATTGCCTGGATAATTGGCTGGGATCTATTGATGGAATATGCTATTGGTAATATCGCGGTAGCTATTTCCTGGAGCGAATATTTTACCAATTTACTGGAAGGATTTAATATCCATGTCCCGGCGTATTTAACGATGGATTACCTTACTGCGGCACGGGCGCACGAAGAAATTGCAGCATTAAGTTCACAATCAGGTCCGGCAGCAGAAATACCAAACCGATTAGCTTATGCGGCGCAAGCCTGGACAACAGCACCCGGTTCCGGCAATTTTAAATTAATTGCTGATGTTCCGGCACTAATGATTGTCTTTCTAATTACCTGGTTGGTTTATATCGGCATTAAAGAAACTAAAAAAGCAACTAATGCCATGGTAATTTTAAAGGTGTTGGTAGTAATTGCTGTAATTGCCATCGGGTTTTTCTATGTAAATCCCGAAAATTGGGATCCGTTTCTACCGAATGGATTTAGTGGAATGATGAAAGGTGTATCGGCTGTATTCTTTGCCTACATCGGTTTTGATGCGATCTCTACTACTGCCGAAGAATGCGAAAACCCAAGACGGGATTTGCCGAAAGGGATGATCTATTCTTTAATCATTTGTACGGTTTTATATATTTTGGTCGCACTGGTTTTAACCGGAATGGTTAATTATTCTGAGTTGCAGGTAGAAGATCCGTTAGCATTTGTATTTAAACGCGTGGGACTAAACGGAATAAGTTATGTAATATCTATAAGTGCCGTAATTGCTACCGCGAGTGTATTATTGATTTTCCAGATGGGGCAACCGCGTATCTGGATGAGTATGAGCCGCGATGGATTGCTTCCTAAAAAATTCTCAAAAATCCATCCTAAATATAAAACACCGGGCTTTGCTACTATTGTTACCGGTTTTGTGGTTGCCATTCCGGCTTTATTTATGAACCTGACAGAAGTTACCGATTTAACCAGTATAGGTACGCTTTTCGCTTTTGTGTTGGTTTGCGGAGGAGTTTTATTACTTCCGAAAGAAGAAATTAATGAATCTAACAAAAACCGCTTCAGAATACCTTATGTAAACTCCAAATTTATTGTTCCCGCTTTATTCCTTACGGGATTAATTTTCTTCTGGAATCCAATTTTGTCGCTTACAGATTATAATGGCGACTGGCATAATTACAAAGATAAATTACCTTATTTCCTGTTTATTGTTGCCGCCGGAATTATGGCTGTAATCTCATTCCGGAAAAATCTTTCTTTAATACCGGTTTTAGGTCTTTTAAGCTGTCTATATTTGATGACCGAATTGGGTTATACCAACTGGCTTCGATTTATTATTTGGCTTGTAATTGGCCTTGTAATATACTTCGGTTACGGCTATCGCAAAAGCAGATTAAATCAGGAATTGAATTAGACAACATTCTATAATCAAAAAAGGTCACGCAAATAATTTGCGTGACCTTTTTTGTGATTTTTTTCCCCGGAATATTAATTCACAAGTTCTTCTTTATGATAATTTAATCGCTTCATATCCGGCACATCCGGTATGGAAACAATTAACGGAACTCGTTCTGTAATAACGAAGCTGGAATCAAGACCAAAACCTTTCTCTTCAGACAAACTGAACTTTTTAAGGATGAAGTAATAATCCATAATAAATCGTTCAATAAAGCTCAAACTATTGGAACGCGATAGAACTTTCTCTAAAACAATAAATCTAAAGTCGCCCACAATTTTGTATTTGTGCAGCGAGTCGTATTTACTTGTGATGTCTACTTCGCCATTGTGAACCAATTCTTCAACAACCAATCTAAAAAGAACATTTATTTGTTGTTCCACACGGAAACCTAATTTAAAATCTATCCGAATCAGTTTGTTTGGGATCAGAAAATCAACTTTATATTCTTTTGTAAATGGTTCGTCCATTACGTCTACGTGAACCAGCCAATAAACATCGGCTCGTTTGGGTTGCTTCTGCAGGATCGAATACATCACTTTTGATTCTATTTCTGAAGCGAAGTTGGCGCTGGTTAAATAAACCAGCTGCGATGCATATTTAGGAACGGAAGCATCATCGCTAAGTTCACTTATAATTGGATAATAATCTTCAATTTCTACAAAACGAACGTAGCGGTTTTTAATTCT
>JBDTLL010000075.1:0-9739 GCA_039934815.1 Daejeonella sp.
TGATCGCACTTATTGATTAAGTGCTTAAGCAAGAAATTATTAATGTCGTTATCGTCAATTAGTAATAAATGAATCATACGGCGAGAGTTTAGTGTCTATTTAAACCTTTTTTGATATTATACCCTCATTTATACGGCTTTCTACAGAAATGGTTCCGGCAAAAAAAAGCCCATGCTCTTTTTTGAGCATGGGACAAAATATAAATCTAAAATTTTAAATTATTTCTTTGCAACCAGATTGATTGATAATTCGAAATCATCTTCAATGGCTTTGTCGCCAATATCATTAAAAAAGCTTTTTGATCCGTATCTGATATCATATTTAGCACGGTTTACCTTTACGCCTTTAGCCACGGCAACAACGGTATTGCCTTGTTTTTTTACGCTTGCCGGAAAGCTTAATGGTTGAGTTATGCCTTTAATAGTTAAATCGCCAGAAACATTAATTCTTCCTGAACCTGCCGCTGTAACTTTAGTAATTTGAAATTTTGACTGTGGATTTTTTTCTACCGAGAAAAAATCTTCAGTTTTTAAATGACCGGTTAATCTATCGTTGTCAGAAGTCAGAGAGGTCATATCTATAACAAATGAACCGCCTTTTATGGCGTTGCCGGCTAGAATAAGTTCGCCTGATGAAATTTCTATTTTGCCCGAATGTTCGCCGGTTACTTTACGGCCAATCCAATCAATAGAAGAACGTTCTGTATCTACTTTAAAACTTTCTGTGCCCACAGGATTTGTGAATGCGGTGAACAATGCAATTCCTGCTGAAAAGGTTAAGGCTGCAATAATTTTTTTCATGATTAAGATAAATTAGACCCAAAAATACTCTTTAAAATAAATGTTTAAACATTTAACTGATATTTTAAAATTTTATTACTTATTTCTGACCGAGTTTTTTGACGGATTTTTTTGTGAGTTATAAAAATAAATCCGGAAGGAAGTACCCTGATTAATTACACTTTCCAGTTCAATTTTGCCGTCCATCGCTTCAATTTGAGATTTAACTATATATAAACCCAGACCTTTTCCCTCGACATCGGTATGGAAGCGCTGGTATAATCCGAAGACTTTATTCTGAAATCTCTCTAAATCAATTCCGCTGCCATTATCCGTAAAGGTTAACACAACAAAGTTTTTGGTTAATTGCGTTTTCAATCTGATAATAAGTTTTCTATCTGCTGACCGGTATTTAATAGCATTAGTAAACAAATTGATTAAAATACTTGTGAGATAGCGTTTTGGAAAATAAATAGTATCTGTCTCCGTAAAATCTGTTTCTATTAATGCGCCGGAATCTTTAACCTGTTTTTCTATACTTAATAAGGTGTTGTTAACTTCCGTTAAAAGATTCAGGTCTATTTTGTCTGCTTCTTCTGTTGATTTACTCGATACAATTTCTACCAGATCATTTAAAGTGCTATCCAATTGTTCAACCGATTGCCTGATCTTTACATTAACTTCTTCCACCAATTCCTCCGGCAAACCATCTTCATGCAGCATTTCCGTAAGACTACGCAAGTTAACAACCGGAGCTCTCAAATTATGAGACGTAATGTATGCGAACTTTTCCAACTCACTGTTCTTCTTCAAAAGTTCTTTGGTGATTTCCTGCAATTCCAATTCTTTTTGCTTTAGAGAATCAATATCCAGATGCATTCCTGTGATATTTACAGGTTTGCCTTCCTCATCCCGGCTGGTAATTTTTCGAAACGAAAGCAGCCATCGCCAATTGCCATTACTGGTTTTTACACGGTATGTAACTGAATTTGACAGTTCATTTGAGGCAATAAATTCATCATTAATTTTGTCAATTCTGATTTTATCGTCCGGATGTATTAAAGAATCCCAGTAGGTAAGGTCCTGGAATGAATCGTCCCATTCATAACCCAACTGATTAATTATCCAACGTTGATTTAAATGAGCCGTATTGTTTTGCATATCCAACTCCCATAAACCTAAACCGGCAGCTTCAATAGCAAGTTCCAGGCGTTCTTCAGCTTTTCTGCGTTCTTCATTTTCTTTTCGCAAAGCGGATGTCTGAGCCAAAACTCTGCGCCGTAAACTCCAGTTCAGAACAATTGCGATGATAAATAAGATACCGCCGACGGTGAGCGTATAAACGAGAATATCAAACCAGGCTTTATTTTTATTGGCTCCCGGTTCAAAAAGAAAATTCTTAAGAGTGATGGATTTGCTGGCCAGATTTAGATCCTGGTAAACCTGAAGCATGTTTTGCCATCTGCCAGCATTCATATGACCAATTTCTACAAATTTCGGTAGAATTAACTTTTCAAGTTCGTTTGCTTCTTCAAGCAAATTCGTTTTGGTAATTCCTCTATTCTCAACATTTGGGAGCGTTAAAATATATTCAGCCATTTTAACTTTATGCTTCAACGCATATTCCCATCCGCGGCGTGTTGCCCGGTTAAACGCTTCAACAAGCTCCGGCGAATCTGTGGCAAATTTCCTGCTTGTAAAAACTACATCACCATAAAAATCTACACCATAATCTATGGGTTTCATAATTGCAGGATCAACACCCATCGCTTTTAACCTTGTGGGCTGAGAGGTGATATAGGTAATTACTGCATCGGCTTTGCCATCAATAATATCTTCAGAATCTTTATTTCGGGGAAAAATCTTCGTGTTTTTGATTGAAATTCCTTCCTTCAGCATAATGGCTTTAAAAATATTCCAACCCTGATCATTGGAAGCCATTACTTTTTTGCCTACCAGATCACTCGGTCGACGAATGTTACTTTCCGGCAAGGAGAAAACGCCGTAAGGTGTACTTTGCAAGGTGGCAAACGTGGCAACTAAAGGATGATTTTTAGAACTTTTGAAAAGTATCTCAGGATCAAAAATGCTAAAATCGGCTTTGCCTGAATTAATTATATCAATTGGAGATATGTTCTTGCCACCTTCTAAAATCTCAAGGTCAATTCCTTCAGCTTCGTAATATCCATTAATTTTTGCGGCATAATACCCGGCGAACTGGAACTGATGGTTCCACTTAAGCTGAAGTTTTAATGCAACTTGTTGTGCTTCTGCCCTTTGACTTAAAAGGATTGTTCCAAGTATTACCAGGAACTGAAATTTTAATAGAAAGCGCATGAAATACTTATACCGGTAAAAAATTAATAAGATTCAAATTTAATAATTTATTAAAATTTGAAATTTTTATTGTTGAAGCGAAATTTAACGATGATTCAGGCACATAAAAAATCCCTGAAGATTTATATTCTCCAGGGATTTATATTTTAATTAAACTAACTGATCCTCGTAACTTTCAATTGGTGGGCATGAGCAAATCAACGTTCTGTCGCCGTAGGTGTCATTTACCCGGCCAACCGATGGCCAGAATTTATAATGTGCAACATAAGGCAATGGAAAAGCTGCCGTCTGACGAGAATAAGGGTGATCCCACTCGTCTGCAGTTACAACCGCTGAAGTATGCGGTGCATTTTTCAATGGATTATTTGCCTTATCGGCGATGCCATTTTCCACATCTTCAATCTCAGAACGTATGGCAATCATGGCATCGCAAAAGCGATCCAATTCATGCTTTGGTTCAGATTCTGTAGGTTCAACCATTAGCGTTCCTGCAACCGGGAAAGAAACTGTTGGCGCATGAAAACCATAGTCCATTAATCTTTTTGCAATATCAGAAACTTCAATTCCGAATGATTTGAAAGAACGGCAATCTAATATCATTTCATGAGCGCATCTTCCTTTTGATCCGGAATATAAAACCGGATACGAATTTTCTAATCGAGCTTTAATGTAGTTGGCGTTCAGAATCGCATATTTTGTCGCGTTAGCCAAACCTTCGCCGCCCATCATGGCAATATATGCATGAGAAATGATCAGAATAGATGCAGAACCCCATGGAGCAGAAGAAACGGCAGGAATAGATTTTTCGTGGTTAATATCCACAACACTATGTCCCGGAAGGTAATTAACCAGATGTTTTGCAACACCAATTGGTCCCATTCCCGGGCCACCGCCACCATGCGGAATACAAAATGTTTTGTGCAGGTTCAGGTGACAAACATCGGCACCAATATTAGCCGGACTTGTTAAACCAACCTGCGCATTCATGTTCGCTCCGTCCATGTAAACTTGTCCGCCGTTATCATGTATGATCTGGCAAACTTCGATGATACTTTCCTCAAAAACTCCGTGAGTTGAAGGATAAGTTACCATTAAGCATGAAAGATTTTCTTTATGTTCTTCTGCTTTTGCACGCAGATCATTTACATCAATATTTCCACGCTCGTCGCATTTAGTAACCACTATCTTCATTCCGGCCATAGCCGCAGAAGCAGGGTTTGTTCCGTGTGCAGAAGATGGAATTATTGCCACATTCCGGTGAGAATCTCCACGATCCATATGGTAGGCACGAATAACCATTAATCCGGCATATTCGCCCTGAGCGCCGGCATTTGGCTGCAAACTCATGGCCGCAAAACCGGTGATTTCACTCAACCAATTATTTAATTCATTAAAAATCTGCATATATCCGCCAACCTGATCGATAGGAGCGAAAGGATGCATTTTGCTGAATTCTGCCCATGTAACCGGAACCATTTCTGTGGTAGCATTTAGTTTCATGGTACAAGAACCCAATGCAATCATCGAGTGACATAAAGAAAGATCTTTGGTTTCCAATGATTTAATATAACGCAGCATTTCATGCTCTGAATAATGCGTGTTAAATACAGGGTGCGTTAAATATTCTGACTGGCGAATCAATTCTGAAGGAATTTGAGAGTTGACCGCAGATTTTAATTCTTCAATATCAAGATCATGTAAGGTTTTTCCTTTCACTTTCGCGAAAAGCCTGATCAAGGTTAAAACATCCTCCAAAGAAGTGGTTTCATCCAAAGAGATATTAACTAAAGAACCTTTGTAATTGAAGTTAACCTCGTTATTTATCGCTTCCGCGTGAATTGAATTTAACAGGTCGCCCAATTCTAATTGAATTGTATCGAAGTAAAACTCATTCTGTTGCTCATACCCTAATTCCTTTAGAGAATTGGCCAGCAAAACAGTTAATCCATGAACGCGTTCAGAAATTAGTTTTAAACCTTTTGATCCGTGGTAAGCAGCGTACATGCCGGCCATAATTGCAAGTAAGGCTTGCGCTGTACAAATATTTGAGGTTGCTTTATCTCTGCGGATATGTTGTTCACGGGTTTGTAAAGCCATACGCAGCGCATAGTTTCCGGAGCTGTCAATTGTAACTCCGATTATACGACCAGGCATGGAACGTTTATATTCTTCTTTAGTTGCGAAAAATGCTGCATGCGGTCCGCCAAAACCCATTGGTACGCCAAAACGCTGGCTTGTACCTACAACAATATCTGCTCCCCATTCTCCCGGAGGCGTTAATAAGGTTAGAGCAAGTAAGTCGGCAACAACTGTTAATTTAATTCCCTTTTGGTGACTTGCCTTCGCAAAGTCTGAATAGTTATAAACGGCGCCGTTTCCTGCCGGATATTGAACAATTGCGCCAAACATCTTATCAGTCAATTCTACCTTGCGGTGATCTCCAATCTGGATTTCAATTCCGAAAGGTTCAGAGCGGGTTTTTAAAATGTCTATCGTTTGCGGGAATAATTCTTCAGAAACAAAGAAAATATTTGCGTCGTTGTTTTTACGCAAACTGTATTGCATAAACATGGCTTCCGCGGCAGCGGTACCTTCATCTAAAAGAGATGCATTCGCGATTTCCATTCCTGTCAGATCAACGATCATGGTTTGGAAATTTAGTAAAGCCTGCAAACGACCTTGTGCAATTTCAGCCTGATAAGGCGTGTATTGCGTGTACCATCCCGGATTTTCTAAAATATTACGTTGAATAACGCCCGGAACAATTACATCGTAATATCCCTGACCAATATAAGATTTGAAAACTTTGTTATTTGAAGCTACTTTTTTAAGGTCATTCAGGTAGTCGAATTCGCTTTTTGCAGCCGGAAGATTCAATGGTTCTTTTAACCGGATTTGAGCAGGAACGGTTTGTTCTATCAGCTCATCAATCGAATTAAGGCCCAATGTATCAAGCATTGCGGCAGTATCTTGTGTATTTGGAGCAATGTGACGGTGCTCGAATTTTTCCTGAAAATCTAAATTTAACTTCATTAAAAATGGGATAATTGGTGCCGCAAAAGTATGTAAAATATCAGTTTAGAATACTACTCAGTTTCAGTAATTTGTAATTTTTTGGAAGGATAGTTTTGATGAGAATGCAGCTTAAAGAGGAAATATGAATTGCGATACTAAGCCTGCCTTCTTTCTCCAACCTGTTGCCGCCACATAGCATAATACAAACCTTTGTTTTGCAGCAATTGGTCATGACTTCCAATCTCAGAAACTTTCCCTTTTTCTAAAACATAAATAACATCTGCATGCATAATCGTAGAAAGCCGGTGTGCTATTAAAACAGTAGTTTGTTCCCGGCTTGCAGAAAGTGATCGAATGGTATTGGTAATATCTTCTTCTGTAAGTGAATCAAGCGCCGAGGTGGCTTCATCAAAAATAAGCAGCCGCGGATTACGCAGCAAAGCCCTGGCAATAGAAATACGCTGTTTCTCACCTCCGGACAACTTCATTCCGCTTTCGCCTAAAATAGTATTAATGCCATGAGATGAACGACTCATCATCTGATCTGTTGACGCTTTCCGTAATGCTTCTGATATTTCTTTATCAGTTGCATCCGGTTTTACAAACAGCAGATTTTCTTTTATGGTTCCGGCAAATAATTGCGTGTCCTGCGTTACAAAACCAATTTGCCGTCGAAGTTGGTTATAGCGAATTTCTGTAGATAATTCGTTGTTGAAATAAATTGCCCCGCTAACTGGTTTATAAAGGCCCACCATTAATTTTACCAATGTAGATTTGCCTGAGCCTGACGGACCGACGAAAGCAATGGTTTCACCGGTTTTTACTCCAAATGAAATTCCATCAATCGCATTATAAGCGGCCGTTTTGTGATGAAAGACCACATTTTCAAATCGAAGATCTGTAAGATCACCAATCTCAACCGGGTTTTCAGGCCTTCGCTCAATGGGTTTTTTCATTAAGGTATCAAAATTACTTACAGAAGCTTCAACTTCCCGGTATTGCAAAATAATATTGCCCAAATCCTGTAAAGGAACAAATATGGTGGCCGATATAAATTGCATGCTGATCAATTCCCCGGTTGTTAAAACATCGCGGAAGATGAGCCAGAGCAAAATGAAAAGGATAGATTGGCGTAGTAAATTTAGGGTAGTACCCTGTAAAAAAGAGAGTGTTCGAACTTTCTTTACCTTCACCATTTCCAGATCAAATATCTTTTGAGTTTGGTCACGCAGACGGCGTATTTCAGGAAAAGTTAATCCGAGACTTTTTACAAGCTCTATATTTCGGAGACTTTCTGTAATAACACCCGACATTTTGTTTGTTTCCCGATTGATAGAACGCTGAACCGTTTTTATCTTTTTAGAAAGCAAACCTGTAAGTGAACCTAATACCAGAATCCCAATAACGAAAACAGGTATAAGAAGCCAGTTTTTGGTAATGCTGTACCAGATCAAAAAACCTATACCAACAACGGAAGAAAAAATTACATTGATAAATGAGTTTACAAAACGCTCGGTATCAGTTTTTACTTTTTGCAAAACCGAAAGGGTTTCACCGCTGCGGCTCTCTTCAAATTCCTGAAACGAAAGGCGAAGTGTTTGTCTGAGCCCATCGTTAAATATTTGCATGCCAAATCGGGCAACGGCGAGCCGTGTTGTATATTCCTGAAACGCTTTGGCCAGCCTGGCCAGAATAGCAATTCCTGTTGCAATGCCTAACCAAAACAGTACACCATTAATCAGTTCGTTTTTCGGAAGCTTATCAGGATTGCTTGCATACTTATCAATTATTTTTCCGAAAATAATGGGATCTATAAGACTTAATAATTGAGCAACAGCAGCCAGCAACAGTGATAAAAAAACGAGTGGTTTATGTGGTTTAAGATACTGCCATAGAATTTTCATAGAGTAGGGTATATCGATGATCGCCGCAATAGCTTTAAACTATTTCAATACTGAAATCTCCTGTTTTTATCATCAGCGAACCGAATGAAATAATATTTTTGTCCGGAATTCCATTTGCCCGGAGGATGTTTTCAAACTCTTCGCAACGCTCAGGTAATACCGCAACTAATAAGCCACCGCTGGTTTGCGGATCCGCGAGAATAGTAGTGGTTCTATTAAGTTCTTTTTGATTCCCTGCAATTTTATGGCCGTAACTTGCCCAGTTTCTAACCGTGCCGCCGGGAACAGATTTCTGCTCCAGATATTCATCCAGGATATCGATTTTAGGAACTTTATCAAATTGAATTACTGCCTGCAAGTCGCTGCCTTCGCACATTTCTGATAAATGTCCTAAAAGTCCAAAGCCTGTTACGTCAGTCATCGCTTTTACGTAGTCCAGTTTTCCTAAAGTTTCGCCAATTTTATTCAGCATGGCCATACTTTCCGGAGCTATGAAAGCGTGCTCAGGTTTTAAAATCCCTTTTTTCTGAGCTGTGGTTAATATTCCCACACCCAAAGCTTTTGTGAGATATAATTTACATCCGGCAACAGCCGTAGAATTTTGTTTTAAATTTTCAATGTTCACAATTCCGTTGACCGCCAAACCAAAAACCGGTTCCGGGCAATCAATACTATGTCCGCCGGCAAGAGTAATTCCCGCTTCAGCGCAAACGGCACGAGATCCTTCTAAAACCTTTTGTGCCACTTCGGGCGATAATTTGTCAATTGGCCAGCCTAAAATCGCGATAGCCAAAACCGGTTTCCCACCCATGGCATATACATCACTTATAGCATTTGCAGAGGCAATTCGGCCAAAATCATAGGCATCATCAACAATCGGCATAAAAAAGTCAGTGGTGGAAATCAAAGCTGTTCCATTACCCAGATCGTAAGCCGCTGCGTCATCTCGGGTGTCGTTCCCAACCAATAAATTCGCATCGGTTGCATGCTTTATCGGACTGTGCAAGATCTTATCTAAAATTGCCGGACTGATTTTGCAACCACAACCTGCACCATGAGAGTATTGTGTTAATTTGATTTCTTCGGGATTCATAAGAAAAAATAAAGAATTTAAATTTGAGATGTAAGATTTGAGATATTCGAATCCGGTAAAAGATTACCGGAGATGCTTATGTGCTTGAGTAATAATTTTGCATTGTTAGCTGCATTTGTATCCGGACAAGGAATTAAATTTATCGTATCCGGAAGCCGTTTGCTTTGTCCGGTTGAATAAGTTTTGTCGTAATAAACCAATACCAGTTTAATAAAATCTTCCATTCGGTTTTCCCGGATGGCGTTTATCGAGTCGCGTGTTTGCTCCGGGCCGAGTCTTTTGCCGATACGTTCTGTACATTGTACCAGAAAATCTTTATCCAATGCGCCGTAAACCTCAACTAAAAAGTTTGTTCTTTCCTGCAATGGTATTTCCAGTTTATAAACCGGAGCAATTCGCATTTGGTTGAAAAGAGGATTTGGAATAAAACGTTTACCAATAGTCAGACTTTCGTCTTCCAGCCAAAGCGATTTAGATTTATCTATTTGGTCTAATTCTGTTGCCAGTAAATTTTCAAAATGTTCCTGACTGGGCTGTACCAATGTACCCATGGATCCGTATGAAGAACCCTGGTGCTTAGCAAGATCTTCCAGATCAATAACCTGCTCGCC